>JBDNGG010000074.1:0-13354 GCA_041689405.1 Terrimicrobiaceae bacterium
AATTTATAATGATTTCGGATGGGGTTTGTAACCTGCTCGGGATCTCATGGCAAGTTTGGAGCCATGGATGCGGGCGAGGTGAGGATTTCAGTCGGTAATCACTTGCTCAGGGTGAAGCTCGATATCCGAGGGTTAAGACGCAGGGGGAGCAAAGGGCCACTTGTTTTTACGGCATAAATTCTGGGCGTCTACATTTCCGAGTTCGGCGGCTTTGATATAGTTGGCCTTGGCCTCTTTGGGCGAATTTTGCACCCCGATGCCCCCTTCCAGGCACATCGCGTAGAAGTAGGTGCATAGGCCATTTCCATTTTCCGCACCGTCCCTAAACAAGGCAATGGCCGCAGCCACATCCGCTTTGGCTGGCAGCGGTTTGCCATCCACGGGAATGCCGTCGATGACCTCGCCATTGATGATCATCATGCCAAGATTTCCCTTGGCATCGTAAAACCCATCGGCAGCCGCCTCAGAAAGGAGGCGGAATGCTTCGCGGTAGTTTGGCTTTTCGAGGCCCTCTCCCTTGCGATAGATGTTACCGAGAAGACCTTTTGCAAATGGGTCGTTGAACCCAGCGGCTTGGGTGAGGAAATAGATCGCTTGGTTCAGGTCTTTTTCCACTCCGGATCCGAAGTAATAACATTCTCCCACCGAAAAAAGTGCCCCTGGTTCACCTTTGC
This sequence comes from Terrimicrobiaceae bacterium, assembly GCA_041689405.1. Lineage (GTDB taxonomy): Bacteria > Verrucomicrobiota > Verrucomicrobiia > Chthoniobacterales > JAATET01 > JBDNGG01. The sequence goes on from JBDNGG010000074.1 coordinate 675, forward strand.
GTGCAGCCCGCTCAAACCATGGGAATGCTTGCTCAAAACTACGGTCGGTGCCAATGCCGGAAGCATAGCGGTGGCCGACTTCCAGCATCGCCTCGCTATCCCCGCTTCCCGCGGCGAGGAGGTAAAACTTGAACGCCTCGGGTTTATCCGATTCATCCAGCGAGCGGGCCAGAAGCATCTGAGCGGACGTGGATCCCGTCTGTGCCGCTCTAATGAGTGAGGGCTGCAACTTCGTCAACTCCTCGGCCTTGAGGACCTCGCGCTCGGATCGCAGCTTCGCAGCGATGTTCTCAAGCGCCTGCGGCACCCGGGGATCGTCCGGATGAATCTGCTGCACCTCTGAAAGGACATCGAGAGCGGTGACATAATCTCTGCTCGATGCCATGCTGGAGCTACGGGCCAATGCTTCCAGTAACACGTTCTCTCGAATCACGGTCTCCGGGGTAGGAGTGGGCAACGGGGCAGGGGGCGGCGTCGCATCGGCTGTGGAATCTGCCGCTGGCGGAGTGTCGAGACCTTCCAATGCCGCGACATCTCCGGCAATGGTGTCGGAGCGAATAACACCCGTTAATTTCGGGAATGCAAAAAGCCAAACGAGTGAGCCACCCACGAGTAGTGCGCTCGCGAGGCCACCGATGATCAGCAGCGGTTTGGACGACTTACGTGAAGTGGGGGCTGGGGTTGGTGGTCGTAAGGGCGAGCTTTTCCGAGTGAGTAATCGTGCAGATGCCAGCGCCGGGGTGAGCTGGCGCAGGAATTCGCCTGCGGAGCCAAGGTCCCGGCTTCCGGTGAGGGCGGCCCGAAGCAGCTCATTGGCATCTCCGGAAAGACCCGCAATGGGGATAAATCCGCCGTGCGAGGATCCTCCGGGTTTACCTCCGAACAATGCCAATGCCACGCGGGCGAGCGCCGCCGCAAATGCGGTGGTGCCGTCGCTACCGGCCTGCATATTGGTTGGGTTTTGCGGGAAGGTGACGCCTGCGGAGATGGGTGCCACCTGGGAGAGGTTGATTGGGTTAAAGCGGGGCTGTGCATTCCCTCCTCCTGGTGTTGGAACGAGGACGATCCAGCCGGGGAGGAGTTCGGGACAGGGCACTTTTGCCGACTGCACCGCGTCGAGGCCGCCAGCCAGTGAGGCGAGGATTTCGATGGCCTCGGGCAGGGCAGGGGGATCGGAACGCATGACATCGATTAGCGATGGCCCTTCGATCCACTCGCGGGAGATGAATGTCAGGTTCTCGGTATGCTCCACGGAGTCCACCCGGATCACTGCCGGGTGTCGGACCGATTGAAGCGAGGTGATTTCATTTTCGAGGCGTGTGTAGGCATTGCTGGTGGGCAATACGGACGCATTCAAAATTAAGACAGCCACGGCCTCACCAGATTCCTTATTGATGGCGCGAAACATCCGTCCGAACTGGCTGACCGGATACTCTGCGATCAACTCAAACCGCCCGGCCAGCGTGATGCCTGGAGCGGGTCCGGTGTCAGCAGATAGTGGTTCTGCGGCAATCGTGGTGTCCATCAGCGTGTTATGATCGTCTGTGCGGATCGTCGGACGCTGGGCTTCAGGGTCCGTCTTTACGACCACGGAAGTTGTGTTGAGGCACTGCGCAATTTCCTTGCGCAGGTTTGCAGGGCTCTGGTGACGGGCAGCAGCGTCTTTTTCGAGCATGCGTTCGAGCAATGCGAGGACCTGGGGGGGCTGATCGGTGAGGCGTTCCAGCGGAGGGTCACGATGCAGGTGCTGGCTCATCACTTGGGCTATCGAGCCGCTGAACGGAGTTTGTCCCGCAAGCATATAATATAGCGTGACTCCGAGAGAATAAATGTCCGAACGCACGTCCAGGTCGCGCTCGTCGAGTTGCTCGGGGCTGGCGAAATGCGGGGTTCCCAGAAACCCGCCCGTGGTTAGTGTTGCCGGGTCCACGGCGGGGTCGCGATCCACTGCTTTTGCGAGGCCAAAGTCGATGACTTTGACAGTAAAATCCCCGCCGTCCTCGCGCGCAAGCATGAGGTTGGATGGCTTGATGTCGCGGTGGATAAGGCCTTGTTTCTGCGCGGCACCGAGGGCACGCGCCACTTGGTCAGCGATTTCCAATGCCATCGCTGTCGGGACAGCCCCGTCGCGTTTCATCAATTGTTCGACGGTTTCGCCATCGACAAACTCCATGGCGTAAAACCAGGTTTCGTTTTCGTTGCCGAGGTGGAATACCGTGGCAACATTGGGATGGCGAATCGCTGCTGCGGCCCGCGCCTCGCGCAGGAAACGTTCTCGGGCGATGTCGCTGTCGAGATAAGCCGGGCTGATCACCTTCAACGCCGCGTGGCATCGGAGGTTGGTGTCAAAAGCCTTGTAGGTTACACCCATAGCGCCGCGGCCCAGTTCAAATAAACTACCGTCTTCGCGCCGCAGCACTTCAAAATGTTGAAATCGAATCGACTCTTCCATGATCGCCGGTCACGGATGGTATCTGCGTGAACCCGATTGACAACACTCCATCTGTGCCGTGGTGGCGATGCGTGAATATTTTTGCCTTAGATGCGCCGCTTATTGCGGTGTGTTGGCAGCGGGTGCTGATGGTGCCCGCTGCGCCGACCGTGCCGGAGATGCTGGCATTATTTTTTGCGGTATGGGCGGTCTATTTGGCGGATCGGCTGATGGATGCGCGATCGATGCGGTTTCTGTCAGCAAGCGATCTGCCGTATCGGCACCGCATCGCCCGGGAGTATTGGCGTGGCGGGTTGGTGGCGCTGGGATTCTCGGTCGCCGCGGGAGTGGGGTGTGCGTTTTTTCTGTCTCCGAAGACGCTTATTGCAGGAAGCGTCATGGGCTTGGTCGTAGGGATTTATCTGGTGGTGAACCAATGGGCCGGGAGAAGCACCGCTTGGCGTTGGGTGAAAGAGGCCGTGATCGCAACACTATTCGCGGCGGGATGTGGGCTGAGCGCTGTGGGGACGATCCCCGTTTTCCCGTGGCTTGCGGGCGTGGCAGGTCTGGCAGCCGTCGGATGGGTGAATTGCCTGCAAATTGCGTCACTGGAATGCGCGTTTGATCTTCGGGTCGGGAAAGCGGCGATGGCTGCCGAAAGCAGGTTTCATCGCGCTGTTTTTACGCTGACCCCTGGGGTTTTCGCCGTTGGTGCCTTCCTTTACGTGATGGCTATTTCGGGAGGTTCGCATGCAGTGGCAGCCACGGGTGGGGCTGCATTAATGCTCGCTTTCACAGGGCTCGTGGCCGGGCGACGGGGAAGCGAAGCGGGCGGGGCCTGGGCCGACGCGGCATTATTGGTGCCAGCCGTGATTGCAAGTTTTGTCTGACGATTACGCTTTCCTCGATATCGTGTTCACGGAAAAGTGATGGCTGTGAAAGTTGACGTTGTAATCATTGGTGGAGGGGCGGCCGGGTTGTACTGTGCACTGACGGCGGGGCAGCGCGGTCGGAAAGTCGTGTTGCTCGAACACCGCGAGCGGGTGGGGTTGAAAATTGCGATTTCCGGAGGCGGGCGGTGTAACTTCACGAATATCCATGCGGAGCCGGAAAACTACATGAGCGAGAACCCGGCGTTTTGCCGATCGGCCCTTGCCCGATTCTCACCCTGGGACTTTATCGCAATGGTGGAGAAGCACGGGATTTCCTATCATGAAAAGAAGCTCGGGCAGCAGTTTTGTGACACCAGCTCCCGACAGATCACAGGGATGTTGCTGGAGGAATGTGCTGCGGCGGGTGTGGAAATCCGATGCGGTTGCAGGGTTGAGCAGGTGGAGCGACCGTCAAGCTATCGCTTGACCACGACGCAAGGGTTGGTGGAAGCAGACGCGCTGGTGGTAGCCACGGGCGGGCTTTCTTTCGCCAACCTCGGAGCCACGGATTTCGGGTATCGCATCGCGACCCAGTTTGGGTTGCGACTTACGGAGATCCGGCCAGGCTTGGTGCCGCTGACTTTTGCAGCAGAAAACCGGGCGGCATTTTCAGAGCTCAGCGGGGTTGCCATCCCGGTCGTGGCGCAACTGGGGCAGAGGTCATTTCGCGAAGCGGCATTATTCACGCATCGTGGGTTGAGCGGCCCTGCGATTCTGCAGATCTCTTCGTTTTGGAAACCGGGAGCAAATCTCACCCTCGACTTGCTGCCTGATGTCGTGGAGCCCATCCCTGTGACAACCCCGAAAACGAGCCTGCCCGCCATGCTGGCCACCCATTGGCCACGGCGCCTGGCTGATGTCTGGGCAGAGCGCTACGCGCCGCAGATGCCCCTGAACCGATGGTCCTCGCGAGAGCGTGAGGAAACGACACGGCTGCTTCACGCGTGGAAGCTGGATGTCTCGGGCACCGAGGGCTACCCGAAGGCTGAGGTCACCGTGGGTGGGGTGGATACGCGGGAGCTATCATCAAAAACGATGGAGGCTCGGAACGTCTCAGGGTTGTATTTTATTGGCGAGGTCGTGGATGTCACGGGGTGGCTGGGCGGCTACAATTTCCAGTGGGCCTGGGCGAGTGGTTATGCGGCCGGGTCCGTTGTCTAGGCACCCGTGCCAACCTTACGTTTTGACAACCTTGCCATCGCAAAAATAAAAATCCCCATCAGCACCGTCGAAAATACCAGCGATGCGATCAGCTTCGGCAAGGACGGATTACTGACGTTAAAGTACACGAGTTGCCCGACGTTAAGAACGACGATTCCCCGGAGCATCCATTCGACGTTTATTCGGTGCAACACGTAGGCCCCGAAGGGTGCCATGACCAACACGACCGGATACGCACAAAGCCAGGTGCGCACTTGGTATTCCGAGATCCCCGCGTCGATGAAGTGCCGGTATGCGTAACCGAGCACGCTGATTGCCGCCATCAAGATGATACTCATGTGGGTGGCAATTTTTTCTTTCAGTCCGAAGCGTGTGACCGCGAGCGTGTAGAGGATGATGTCCGCGCCGGTCCCAAACAAACTCGCGCACATGCCCCCAAGAAGTAGGATCACTGCAAGAAATATCCCGTCTTTCCAGCCGGTCAGCGATAGATCAGTGCGGGCACCGCGATGGCTGCTGTAAACATAGGCAACGGCGAAGGTGCTGATCAGACTCAAGAAAAGCGCTTGGATAATATACACCGGCAGCCCTTGGAGGGTGTGCATCCCGAGCACAAAGCCAATGAATGCCACGGGAATGAAAACCAGCATCGGCTTGAAAGTGCGCAACGTCGTATTCCGGTGTGTGAGGATGAAGATACTTGCGCTGGTCATCCCGATGCTCTGGATCATCAGGCTGAAATCCCGTGCTAGAACGCGGTCGATGTTAAAGAAAACACTGAGCACAGGGAACGCCACAGCTCCTCCGCCCTCCGGTGTCAGTCCGGCAACAAAAGCACCCAACACCATCACCGCCGGATAAAACCAATGCGCTGCTAAAAATTGCAGGTCCACAAACATCGCAAAGAGCCCCGCCCAAACGAGGAACGCGATAGAAAACCACAGCGTAAATAAGCGACTCCGGAACATAATGCTCGCGCATCATTCCCGATGTTTCGGATTTTGACAGAACAAATCCGAATCCGTGGAGTCCCACGCGCTTCCAACGGGGCTTGTCAGGTGAAGTCCGATGGATCGTGCGGTTTAGCGGAGCAGGGGCGAGAGGATGTCAATGACTCTGTCCACTGCTTCTCTCGTCTGCTGCGGCGCATTTTCCAGGATCTTAACGCCGGTATCAATTACCTTCTCGCCCATGGCCACGGCCAAGCGCGATGATAAGTCTTCCGTTGGCGAGTCGAGCGATCCGCCGATTTGCACCGTGGTCCATAAGTATCCGTTCCGCGATTCGACGAAGACTTTCTCCTGCGATCCCGGCAGCCATTGCAGTGTTTGTTGCGTGACTCCGATTTGGAAGGTGCCTGCTACCGTCCCTCCTGCGCCGATCCGCGCAGCACCCTCCATGCGCAGCAGCCCTTTAGACTCCAGCACGAAATCTGTCAGGTCCGTCGTCTGTCCATCAGAAACAAAATCACTGGAGAGCTCGTGGATAGGCACGCGTTGAAATTGGGGAGCCCTGGTGAAGCGCGCGATATCATCTTGTAACGGTATGCCGGTCAGCGTGCCTTCAGTGAGGTTAAATTTCCCCCGAATGAGCACTTTGCCCGTGGGCCCCGGAGTGATGACAGCCTCTCCGGCGACCAATCCCGTGAGCTTCTCTATCCAGGGTGCATCCAGGATCTCCGCGGCATCGATATTTTGCCAATTCACCCGAAGATTGTAGGGGTTTTCGGGGCTGCCGATTTCACCATTGGCGCTGATGCGGCCTGCGCCTGAAGAACGAAGCTCCGCGTCGGTAAGATAGACCACGCCTTGTTGAAGGCGAACGCGGAGTTGGTCGATCTCCAGCGACCCTCGCACCACCGACGTGTCAAATTTCCCCCTGCGGCATTGAAAAATCCATCCGGCTCCCTCGGGTTGGATTGTGAGCATTGTGTTACGAATATTCCCGGCCACGCCCAACGATGCATTCGCGTCCTGCACTACGATCTCGTCGAGATCAAAGCGGGATGGCAGCCACGACGGCAGTGCGGATGTGGCTTTCGCAGTTTCTTCGATGGCGGTCACTTCAGCGGCTAGCTTGGCGCCGGCTGGTGCCGGTGCTGCATCGATGGTAAGATCCAGGCGCGTGACATCGATCTGTCGCACATGCCACGCTCCGGAAAATGCCGCGCGCCAGTTTAAGTCCGCGCGGATCTGTTGCGCGCGCAGCGAGGCTAGTGGATTGCCGGGGTGACCTTGCAATTCCATATCCGGCGAAAATATTGAAGGTCCGGACCAAACCAGCGGCGACAAAACCACTTTTCCACCAAGCGCCTTGCCGGATTGCGCTTCGATGAGCCCGCGAAATTCCGGCCCTCGGAGCCAGCCGTGGACCCAAGTATTCACCGCAAAACCTCCCACTACCGAGAGAAGCACCAAGACACCGAGACAAATCCCAATCACACGAACGAACATCCTTACATAACTAGCCCCGTCTGTGATGCGACAAAAGCGGGAATTTCGGAAATTGCTTCCGCCAGTCGCAGTCTCGAAGCTGCCGCCTCAATCGATGCGGCAGAGCACGCCCCACGTTGTAAGGGAGAGATGAGAGCGGGGGGGGGCGGGCATCCTGAAAAAGATACAGGCCGCCGCGACGAATGCCACGACGGCCTGTTGTTCCCCCCAGAACAAGTGCACTTTGCCACATGCTCCGGGCATTGCAATAAAAATATTCAAGTATTTTAGTTTCGGCGTGGGGATCCGTTCCGCCCTGCCTACGGCCAGGTTGGGGCGCTATTTTTTGCGAGGGCGTTTATTTCTGAGCGGGGTAAGGTTTGCAAGGAACCCGAGATTTTGGATGGCTAGGAGTTGGCGTAGCGTGCGGAAGGCTCCTGGTATTTCCGTTCTTCCAGAGCGTTTTGGTTCACGCATCCCACGCAGGAAGACGAGTCCGAGTAGCACGGCTGTCGCTTTGATGGCGAATCCCACGCGATAGACTTCGATGCCACCGCCGAGACGTTCGATAAAGTAGTAGAGCAGCATGCCTGCCAGGATGGGAGACACTCCGGCGGTGACGGAGGTGACCGCTAGATTCAGGCTGATACCTGCGAGTTTGAATTTTTCCGGGAGGAGGTTTAGCAGGAGGTTGAAGCTTCCCAGGAAGTATGCGGTGCTGAAAAATCCCGCCCACATCCACATGGGATACAGGAGCCAGACGTTGCCCGGGTTGAGAATCACCCAAAGGTAGCTTTGAATTTCCCAGAAGAAGAGCCCCAGGCAGAGGACCGGGATCGAGCCGAATCGGTCGACCTGACGACCCCAGAACGCCCAGCCAACCATACCCGTGAGCGTGGCGATGATGACGAGAATCGTGAACGTGCCAGGGTCGAGTCCGAGCTCCTCGAAGCTGAAGACCGGCACAAACGGCCCAACGAACCCAAGCCAGAAGTTGATCCACGCGGAGAACAAAATATACGTGAGCAAGCCCGGCGACCGGAGGCATTCGCGAATTTGTCCAAACCAGTCGTTCTGGATCACATGTGTGTGGTCGGATTTGGTGTGGATGGCGTATTGCCAAATAATACTTCCGTAACGCAGCACGACGGCGGTAATGATCAGGACCTGGTATGGCCAAAGCGCAAACTCCGAAATTTCAAACACCGTGATTGCCAGCACGAGGTAACCGACGGTCACGAGACTGAGCCAGCGGTTGCGTCTGCCGAAATAAATGCCGCGCACTCCGAGTGGCACCCAGTCGCGGACCCATGTGGTCCACCCAACTCCAATAAATGCATGGCTCAAACTCGACAGCACAAAAAAGACAATGAAGAGGGGGGCGACCGCTTTAGCATCGCCGACCGGCAAAAATCCCAGCACGGCCGCAAACATGCTCCAGATCCCGATGTTAAACCACCCGAGTCCCAGCGTGAGGTCCTTTGGTGTAAGGAAGCGCGATAACCACGGGAGCGCGATGATTTGCACTGCGTTGCTCCACGCAGGCAGCGAAACAATGGCACCATACACGGCCTTATCGATGCCGAAATATTGCGTCAGAAGCGCGGCGATGATGAAATTGCCAGGCACCACGATAAACACCCATGGCGTGGCTAACATTCCCTCACCGGTGCCGATCCGGAGGTTTTTTCGCTGAATAGATTCTCTGGATTTCAAAACGGACGGTGGCGAACGCAGGTGCTGATCGCAGAAAGCTTACGGCATCTTCGAAATCCGGAGTGCTGGCAAGCGTTATCCGCAGGGCAGACGCATTTGATAGTGGGCGCGGAAGGGACTCCGAGCCCTACCAATGAAATGGTAGGGATGGCGGTCTCTCGCGGTCCGATCAAAGATAAGCTACTGCCCAAGCGCCAAGCTGTGCGGACAGCAACTGCGAAGGCATAGGCTATCCGGGTGTCTGGCCGCACCGTTGCTTCTGACCATTACTCCCTGTCCAGTTGCTCGAAATGGAGTCCCAATTCCCGTTCGAGTCCAGTGATGTCGCTCTTTTCGTTGGGTTCGATGAGACAAATCGACATCCCTTTTTTCCCTGCTCGCGCGGTGCGCCCCGCGCGGTGGGTGTAGTATTGGGTCTTCTCAGGCAGTTGGCGGTGGATGACGAAGGATAACCCCTCCACGTCGATCCCGCGGGCAGCCACATCGGTCGCGATGAGGAAGCTGGTGCGTTCCTTTTTGAACGACCGCATCACTTTGTCGCGGTCTTTTTGGCTGAGATCGCCTTGCAATACGCCAACTGTGATGCCGTGCTTCTCCAGTTCGCTCCCGAGTTTGATTGCCCCTGCGCGCGTGCGGCAAAAAATCATGCCGCGCTGGTCATTTTGGGTTTGCAGGAAGTTTGCGACCCAGTCGTCCTTGTCGTCGCGTGAGCAAATCACGTAGCGGTGCGAGATATTGCGGTTTACCACATCCGCCTTCTCGACCTTGATCACCTTGGGATCTGCTGACATCGAGTCCGCAACGAGCCGTTTGATCTTCTCCGGAAAGGTCGCGGAAAATAGCCAGGTGCTACGGCGCGATTTGGCAGTCAGCGCGACGACGCGGACCACTTCGTCGCGAAATCCCATGCTTAACATTTCGTCTGCCTCATCCAGCACGAGGTGCTTCACGGCGTCGAGTTGGAGCGCGTTAATCTTCAATAAATCAAAGAGCCGGCCCGGGGTGGCGACGACGATATGTGTCGGGCGTCTCAGACGCGCGACCTGCCCGCCAATCTTGTCACCACCAGACGTAACCTCGATGAAGATCTTGTCGTCGCAAAACTTGGTGAATTGAAAAAGCGCTTTCCCGATTTGTTTGGCGAGTTCGCGTGTCGGTGAGAGGATAAGCGCCTGCACTTTCGGGTTGGCAGGATCGATCTTCGTAAGTAACGGGAGACCAAACGCCGCCGTCTTGCCGGTCCCGGTCTGCGCCTGAGCAACGAGATCCCCGCCATTTTTAATGAGAAATGGAATCGCGCTGGATTGGATGGACGTGGGGGTGGAAATCTCGAGCGCATCGAGACCGCGAACGAGGTCCGCAGGAACGCCGAGTTTTGAAAATTGAGACATGGATGAGGTTGAGATTTTGCAAGGCTGTGTGTCGCAGCAAAGCTAGGAATATAATACTCACCCCAGGCCGACTCGACGAGCAGTGAATGGCTGTAGCGCAAACTTTATCGAGAGGTGGGCCTTGGCGCTGGAGTCGTTTCAGGTGGCTGACACCCTTTCAGCATTCTTCGTCCGCCTGGTAAATACCAGCGGTGGCACGATCTTGCCGATGCGAAACAATCGCCGGGCAAGTAAAACGCGGGGGCGCCGACGAGGGGGAGTTTCGGAACATTTGGTGGCCAGCTTTCGGATGATTGAGTCATTTGTCGCAACCTCTGCGGCTTTACCGCCTCTGCGGGAGTCTCTTTATTTTCCTTTTTAGTGTAATGCCTCTGACGGAGGCATTTTTACTTTGCAGAGGTTTTGATTTCCTGACTGGATTGTCCGCTATCTCACTCTTGGCCCTGCAAAGAGGGATGGTAATGGGTTCTCACACCGATTCGACCGGCCTTTACATTCTTTATTTTTCCCGAAGGTCCTGACTTTTACCAGCCGACCAAGGGCGGTAGCATTTCGCCGCGATGACGTGTCATTTTCCTACAATTTTAACGCAATAATTTCTTAATGAGTCTCAAGTCCGGCCACAGTGAAGTCCGTGTTTACGAAGCGCAGAGTGCGTTGCGTGAGCCCCTTAAACTCCTCCGCTCCATCTTCAGAGATCTTTTTGGCTCCAGGCAACTTGCCTTCACGCTCGCCGTGAGGGATGTGAAGGCGCAGTACCGGCAATCGATCCTTGGGTTGGCATGGATGGTTCTGCCGCCGTTGTTTTTCACCGTGGGAATGACGGTCCTCCAGCGGAATAACGTGTTGAGTCTGAAAGGGCCGGAGGGCATCCCATTTCCTGCGTATGTGCTTGTGGGTTCGTCGTTGTGGCAGATGTTTATGTCCGCGCTCAATGGTCCGATCACCGCACTCATGTCTGGAAAGGGGATTCTAACCCGCGTGAACTTTCCCAGGGAAACGCTGCTTGTCGCGGAACTCTACAAGATCCTCTTTAATGTGAGTGTCCAACTCGTTCTGATCCTCGTGACCCTGCTTTGGTTCCGGATCATCCCAGGGGCGACGATCCTCTTGTTCCCTCTGGCGTTGGGTGCCTTGTTGCTGCTGGGCACGATGTTCGGGATCTTCCTTGCGCCGATTGCGCTGCTTTATAAAGACGTGTCGAATGCCCTGCCGATTGTCGGTTACATCTGGATGGTGCTAACCCCGGTGCTCATGTCGGTCAATGACCTCGCGCCGGGTGGGCTGTATGCCACGGTGGTGCGATTCAATCCGGTCACGCCCGTGCTGGTCATCTCGAGGGAATTCCTTACCGGGTTGCCGGTCACCCATCAATACAGCTCGCTTGGCGTGCTGGGATGCACCCTTGTGGGACTGATTATCGCGTTGTTGTATTTCCGGGTCGCGATGCCCATGGTCATTGAACGTTGGAGCTCGTAGCAAATATCATGTCACGTATCGAAGTCATTGAGGAGCCAGGCGACAACGCGCTGGGAGCGGGGGTAGATCTCAACTTCAAGCCTGGCGACGAGCAGGAGGTCCTAATGGAGGTCGAGGGGTTGTCGAAGCGATTCTGTCGGGATCTGAAAAAGTCGCTCCTTTATGGCGTAGTGGACATTGCCCGCGAAGCAGTGGGTCTCGAACCCCGCAAAGACTGGCTTCGTAAAAGCGAATTCTGGGCGCTGCGTGACATCAGTTTTAAGGTGCGCCGTGGGGAATCAGTCGGGCTCGTCGGAAAAAACGGTAGTGGGAAAACCACGCTGATGCGGATTCTGAGCGGCCTGATTAAACCCACTGTGGGCCGCGTAATGACCAAGGGGCGGGTAGCTCCGTTGCTTGCTCTGGGCGCTGGATTTAACCCGATCCTCACTGGCCGGGAGAATATCTACGTCAACATGGCCGTCCTTGGTTTGACCCGAGCTGAGATTGATGATCGCTTCGACGAGGTCGTAAAGTTTTCCGAAATCGAGTATGCCCTTGATGCTCCCGTGCAGAATTACAGCTCGGGAATGACCGCGCGTTTGGGATTTTCCTGCGCCATCCACACGCGCCCGGACATCCTGCTCATTGATGAAGTGTTGGCAGTCGGAGACATCCAATTCCGGCAGAAATGCATGCGCACGCTCAACGAGATGCGTGCAACTGGCACGACATTCATTATTGTGAATCACGCGGCGTCGCTCCTTCTCCAAGTCTGCAATAAGGCGGTTTATATTAATACCGGCAAGTTGATTTCTACCGGCGAAGCTGAGGACGTGATTGATGAATACGAGACCGACCTTTTCAAAGGCGGGGCCGAGCTTCAACAGGCGAGGAAAGTGGACAAGCCGATTTCCTCGGATTCGTTTGCAATGGATGCTGTGGAATTCGAGCAAAACGGGGACACCACACGAGACTTGCGGACCGGGCGACCTGCAGCGTTGCGGATCGATTGCCATGCGAAGACAAAATGCCCGCGGGTTCACTTCACAATCAAGTGGCTGAGACTTCCTTCCGAGCAGTTCATGACGGGAATGGAAGAAACATTGGTGGCGCAGTTTTCCAGTAACGTCGAGAAAGCGGAGTTCTGGATGGAACC
>JBDNGG010000075.1:0-7470 GCA_041689405.1 Terrimicrobiaceae bacterium
AGGAGGCTGAGCCGGCAGTGATGGAGCCAATTCGCAAGCGCGAGGCCGCGGCTGGGGCCGCAATACTAAAAACCGTCCCAGTTCACCTCGACCATCCGCAACGCCATTACACGGGACCGGACATGCGGAAGGTGCGGGAGGGTTATGGTGTCCCGGTACCCAAGGGGGCTACGCTCGGACGCCCCTGCATCATGGTTGCCTATGATGACCCGGAATCGGTGAACCGCGTAAAAGACCTCATCCTCGAACGGGCCCCGGAAGCAGTGCTGACCCAAAACCTCATATCAGAATCGCCGGAACACTATGGCACGGCGATGCTTGTCCTTCGCGGTTACAGGGAGGCATGTAAAGCCGGATACGCCGGACCGTTGCTTTTCTGGTATGAATACGTTCAGAGCACTGCTCTCGACAGGTCGTTTTTATTGTGGGATTCCTTCATCGATATTTCCGGGCTGAGACAGAGACAGTTCGACCTCATCCGATGCCACATCACCATGGTGCCATTCCCTGAAAGGATGGACTATTTTGACTTTACAGAACAGACAGGGATTCGGGATGCCGAGCTGTTCAAATTTGCCAGCTCCCTCCACGATTTCAAACCGTCTGGCGACTTCACAGAGGAAATCATGCGGAACCTCAAGGACAGTGGAAGACGGCACGCAGGATGACGAAGGAATAGAAAACCCATGTCGGCAGCGTCACTCTCTTTTAAAAATCACAATTCCCTTCAATGAAAAACCATCAGCCATTAAAGATCCCCGGCGGCGTATGGTCAGCCGCTCCGTCTCCCTTTACCAAGGAACCGCTCGCTTCCTGTGGGAATTTACGATCGTGGAGCGTTCGGGGCGGTGAAGGTGCCGGATCAAATCCTCCGAAAAATCTACGCGGAAGAGAAGGTGGTCATGATCAAGGATAGCTCTGCCAATCCTGAGCGGCGTCGGATTGCTCTTCAGGCAAAAAACCAAAGGCCCGCGCTTGTGCTCCTCAACGGCGACGAGTTCAACAGCGTGGAATATCTCAAAGCGGGTTACGACGGACTCCTGTCGGGAGGAGGCATCTTCAATGGCAGCCTTGCCGGGCAGATCATGGTGGCTGTCGCCGATGGTGACCATGGACTGGCGGAACGTCTTGAACGTCGCATGAGCCGGATTATGTTTGCGATTTACGGCGGGAAGAAAATAAAATGCTGGGTGTCTGGGGAGAAGCAACTTTTGGTGGACATCGGTATTTTTAACACCAATCGTAACTATCCGAACTATCCGCTGACAGATTCCTGCCGCCGGGCGGTTTCGCGCGTCTTGCTTACCAAAGACGAGTGGCTTTTCCCAGTTGAGAAAGCGTGAGTAAGAGCGGCATGAACCTCCCCGATACAGATACGAAGCCTGCCGGAGCAACGGACTTCCACCTGGCGATCACTGCCAGTCAACGGGCATCATGGATGGCGGTTTATCGCGATGGGTTGCTGAATGATACTTTGCCATTTTGGTTTCCGCGTTCCGTGGATACGGACTGTGGCGGGTTCCTGCATTGCCTTGACCGGGATGGATCGGTGCTGGATACCGATAAATCAGTTTGGGCACAGGGCCGGATGACGTGGATGCTGCTAACGATGTATAACACCGTTGAAAAGCGTTCGGAATGGCTCGATTGGGGTCGTAATGGATTGAATTTTATTGACCAGCACTGTTTCGATACCGATGGGCGGATGTTTTTTCAGGTCACGCGTGAAGGCCTCCCGATTCGCAAACGGCGATACGCCTACAGTGAGTCCTTTGCCGCCATCGCGCATGCTGCCTATGCCCGAGCGACTGGCTTAGACCGGTCGGCAACGAGAGCCCGGGAGTTGTTCGATTTATTTACGCGTGTAAACTTCACGCCGGGTATGATGCCTCCCAAATTCTCCGATATCCGCCCCATGATCGGGATGGCGCCGCGCATGATCACGATTGTTACCGCGCAGGAGTTGCGTGACAACCTTGGTGAGGATCCTGTGCTGACCGGCTGGATTGATCGTTGCATTGATGAGATTCGGCGCTGGTTCGTCAAACCGGAACTGCGTTGCGTCATGGAGTCGGTGGGGCCGACGGGTGAAATCCTCGATCATTTCGATGGGCGGATCTTGAATCCCGGGCACGCCATAGAGGGTGCCTGGTTCATCATGCGCGAAGGTAAGCACCGCCAGGACGAGGGCTTGGTTCGCCTCGGGTGCGACATGCTGGATTGGATGTGGGAACGGGGCTGGGACGCTGAATATGGCGGGATCTTTTATTTCCGTGACGTCTATAGGAACCCGGTGCAGGAATACTGGCATGACATGAAATTCTGGTGGCCCCAGAATGAGACGATTATTGCCACGCTCATGGCCTGGACTTTGACCGGCGACGAGAAATATCTCCGGATGCACCAATTACTGCATGACTGGAGTTATACCCACTTCCCCGATTCCGAGCACGGCGAGTGGTATGGCTATCTGCACCGCGATGGCAGGGTCTCTGTCCCGCTCAAGGGAAACCTGTGGAAAAGCTGTTTCCACCACCCCCGCATGCAGTGGTATGGATGGAAAATGCTAGAGTCCGGATCACGGGTGTCTGGTTAATGAGTAAGGGAATTTTATTATGAATAATAAAATATCAATCGTGCTTGTCGATGCGGGGAATCGCGGGAGTGACATTTTCGGCAAATACGCTCTGGATAGCTCGCACCGGGCGAAGTTTGTGGCCGTTGTTGAGCCGCCTGAGGAGCGGCGATCCGCTTTTGCCCAGGCGCACGCCATTCCACCAGCCAGGCAGTTCACCTCCATCACCGGGCTTTTTTGAGAGGCATCCGGAAAAGATTGCCGACGCGATCATCATAGCGACAATCGAGAACGCAAGGGCTGACCCAATCCGCCTCGGGATGCAGGCCGGATATGCGGTGCTTTGCGAGAAACCCCTTGGATTGACCGCGAGCGACGCCGTCGCCGTGACAGACGCCGCACGTGCGCAGAAGGGCTGTTCATGGTCTGCCACCAGATGCGCTACACTCCGCGTTACCGGACGCTCAATCGGGTTGTCGCATCAGGCGATTACGGAAGCGTCATCAATATCGAGCATAGCGAGAACCTCGACTTCGAACACAGGGCCCAATCCTATGTCCGCGGATTTTTCAACAACGACGCGCTCACGCCGATGATCCTTGCGAAATCCTGCCACGACATGGATCTCCTGCTTTACGTCATTACGACAAAGCCCCTGCGCATCTCCTCATTCGGCGGCCTCTCACATTTCAAGCCGGAGAACGCACCCGAGGGAGCGCCGGATTACTGCCTTAAGGGCTGCCCGGCTTCCAACGAATGCCCCTAAGAATGCCCGGCGTATCTATTTCTGGGCGGATTCCGACCCTAACAATCTGCGACAAATGGGGGTCATTCAGGACCGCGCCCACCTCATGGAACTGCTCAAGACGAACCGTTTCGGGCGGTGCGTTTAACGCTGCGACAACAACGTCGTGGATCACCAGGTGTGCGCCATTGAGTTTGAGGGAGGAGTCGCTGCGTCATTCACTATGGCCGGACACAACGGCGGCGAGCGGCGGCGGCGGACACGGATTTAAATGACGGATGCCGAAATCCAACTCGACGCCTCCCGGAAGACGATTGAAATCCGCAGGTTTTCCACCGGCGTGCACGAGATTCTGACACCGAAATCAGGAGGCGGAACCTATGCGGGTGGTGATAGCGCGATTATGGAAAATTTTGCCGATGCCATCCTGACCGGTCAGACAGGCCTGGTCCTGGCATCGGTGGCGGATTCTCTCGACAGCCACTTGCTGGCTTTTGCGGCGGGGGAATCCCGGCGTAATCATCAGGCCGTGGATCTGGCGGACTTTGAGAAAAAGATCGGGGATGCAAGGGATTAACGGGAAAGAAAGAGAACCCAAGGTAGGGAGATGGCACACAGGATGGTGCTTAGGACAATTGATGCGCTGGCGAGGTGGTCGTCGCCTCCCATCTGCTTGGCCATGATGAATGCCACGGTTGCTATCGGACAAGCGGACAAAACCAAAGCAATCCGCAGATTGACGCCTGAGATTCCGAAAAAGGGAGCGAGAACAAAAACCAGCGTCGGCAGCAGAAATGTCTTCAGCACCGCGGCGGTGAGAATTCCGGAAAACTTTCCGCTGAATTTCGCGTGAGTGAACGATCCACCGATGCAGAGCAGCGCGATAGGTATAGCCGCGCCGCCGAGGGCTTCGAGTGCCCGGTCCAGAAATAGCGGCAGCCGGGTGTGTGAAAATGCCAGCGGGAATCCTGCCATCGCTGCAAGAATCAAAGGGTTGGTGAAGATCGAGCGAAGTGCCGCCCGCCAGGAATTTTTCGCCGGTTGCCCTACATTGAACAATAGCACGGCGAGGATGTTGAAAAATGCCATGAGAAATCCCAATACAATGACGGTTGTTGCTAGCGCCTGCTGCCTGCCAGGCATTCCTTCGAAAGCATACACAAGAACGGGAAGGCCAATAAAAGCAACATTTCCACGGAAGGCCAACTGAGAGAGCGTGGCTCTCGATGAGTGCGGTAATCCCACAAGCGAAGCTCCCATCCAGCCTATCCCCGCAATGACGACTGTCGCTGTAATTATCAACGCCAGGAGCCAGAATGTTTGCGTTCCCGGATTTTCTGCGTGGGCGACGGAGCGGAACAAAAGTGCGGGAAGGGCGATATAAAAAACCAGCTTGTTGAGATCAGCCATGAAGCCATGGCCAAGAAAGCGCAGACGAGCGAGAACCCCCCCGAGCAAAACCAATAGCAGAATGGGAGCAATAATCTCAATCATGCGAAAGATTCAGCAGCTTCACTTTGAGAATTTCTTCGGTGTGCTGAATAAGCTTTAGGCATTGGATCGGTGTGCAGATTATGTCTGTCGGCGATTGCTCGCAAGAAAAGTCAGATAGGTAGGAATATCTATCCAGTAGGGAGTGCATTTTCCCAAGCCGATAATCGGGGGGTAAGAATGCGGCAGAGTTGCCGCCCGTTACGACAGCGGGACATGTTCACCTGCCTTCTGGCCTCCAGCGAAATTGCTTGAAAATTATGCGGGCTTGAGGATCGTGCGGTCTGCAACTAATCCGCCCGCCAGCGCTCGGTGAGAAATCCATGAGGGCTCGACGACTTTGCCGTTTAAGCGAAACGTCCCGCCCTCGCTGCAAAGGTTGATTGATTTTCCCTCGTAGTAGGCAGAGTCCAGATCCATCTCCACCGTCTCGAATAGGGGACGGTTGACGAAATAGCCTGACTCGCGGCCGCAGCCGCCATTGATATCAAAGAGGCCAAGTGCCCACATGACGTTCAGCGATCCCATCAAACCTTGGTCCTCGTCGCCACCGTAGCCGCCTTCCGGAACGATCTCGGACTTGCATGCCGCGTAGATTTCGCGGACCCAGAATTCCGTTTTTTCGGGTGTACCAAGGTGGTTGAAAACGTGGATGGCTGGTTGCCGAAATCGAGCGGGCTGAGGTGGTGCTTGTCGTGTGGGGCGGTGAACCCGGTTGCTGCCGCATCCCGCATCAGCCGGTCCAGACGTTCGATAGCGCGCTCGCTGCCACCCATGCGGTCGGCAAATCCGGAAATTTCGTGGGTGACCCGGAAGAGGTATTGCCAGCCATTTCCCTCGACCCAGCCTTCGGGCGACATCGGTTCAAAGGGGGTGAGCCAGGAACCGTCGGCCTGACGCGGGCGAAGAAAACCGGATTCTCTGTCCCAAAGGTTCTTCCAGTTCGTCGAACGTTTGGCAAACACCGCGGCGTCGTTCTGTTGGCCCAACACCGCAGCCCATTGAGACAGAGTCCAATCTTCGGAGGCGTATTCCAATGTTTGGGCGGCGCCTTTAAGGTGGTAGGCATCGGCTTTGACTCCAAGCGGTATAAAACCCTGCGCGAGATAGTGGTCAAGCCCGCCACCGATGCAGGTGTGGTGCTCGTATCCCGCCTTGCTTTGCAGCCCGCCCGGCAGGTGGTTCCTGTGGACGCCTTCGTAGGCGAGGGCGACATCGAAGTCGCGAATTCCCTTCTGCCATGCCGAAACGAAGAGCGGGGTTGAACTGGCACCCGTCATTACAAACGTATAGTTCCCGCCGGATGGGCCGCGGGGTATCAGTCCGCCATTGCGATACATGTCGAGAAAACTATGGCAGAAACCGGAAGCGATTTCGGGATAGGCCAGCGGCCAGAGTTGGCAGATCGATCACTGTGCGCCCCACATCGCGTCGCTGTTATAATGGGCATGGCGCGGCGTTCCGTCTGGATTCAGCGCGCAGTGGCGGACCCGAGGTTCCTCGGTGGTATGGTCGAGACACCAGGAACCGGTAACACCACGCGATGATAGCCGGGAACTACCTTCTCTTCGAGCGCAGCAAGGGTCATGCAGATGATGTTGCCAAATCCAAGACCCGGCGAAAGTATAAATACACCCGACGAGAAATCGCGCCCGAGGAGGAATCTCCGAAATTTAAATCAGTTATTTCCGGACTTGGTGGCGGAAAATGTTTTGTCGTCAGAGACGGTAGGCCCACAGAAGACGCGGAGGCGGTCTGGGAGGAGTTGCTCTCCGCTGCCAAATCGAAGTGGAGTTGGTATCATCAAAAGCAAAAAGTCAAACGGAAGGCGGGAGTCAAAGTGGCTTGGAAGAAGAGACAATTAAAGGGCCGCACAAAGCAGGGGCCGAGCGATAAAACAGGTCGTAAGGACACCGATGTGTTGAGAGAGACGATCGATCTGCGTCCTGACCACTCTCGTGCTGTCCAATATCATCTGGAGGCGGGGAAACGGGTTGAGGTGTCGTCCGCATTGTCAGAAATTCGGGCGAAGAAGATCCAACTGTTCGAGACCATTTATGATCGCCGAGTGTTGTTTGTGGGGGAGCATGACGACTCAGGCCAACACCATGACGACCTTTGGCATTGCGGGACAAGTGAACATGAAACAGAAAGGGTCAGGAGTGTCCCCCTCAGATCGTACGGGGAGAGTGTCGGGGCGGCGTCTTGGGCGCGCCATTTTTCCGCCGCCCGTGATTTTGGAGTGGATGAGTCGGCGCTGAAGGAATTGGCCGGTCCGACGATGGACGCGCTGGAAGAGGATATTGCGGCCGCCACAAAGCAAAACCGGGAGGATCCGCGTGACCTCCGGTTACTGTCCGAGTTGGACAAATTTGCGGCGCAGAGATTGATGGCGATTGATCCCGGAATCGTGCAGCGGGCCAATGGGGAATATTGGGATTGGATCAAAGCAAACTACCGTGCAGGAAAGATTGGGGTAATAAAAAGTCGAGAGGAGGTATTGGATGAAGAAGTGACGGGCCTTGAGAAGGAGCTTTCCGAAATAAAAGTTGTTTTAAAGCCTGTCGCTGATGAAACCCTTACAGATGCCGCCGCCCGCGTGGCGGCACGTGCCGATGGACTGGATGGGTTCGAAAAACAGGCGGGCGAACTGACGATC
>JBDNGG010000076.1:0-2932 GCA_041689405.1 Terrimicrobiaceae bacterium
CGTGGTGCTTCACCTTGATGTCCCCTATTTGCCTCCGTTGGGTGGAGCCTACGCTCCTGCTTGGTATGGAGGGACGCTGAGCAATCTTGAGCGGGCGATGCAGGCGTGTCCGGACACCGTTTTCATCGGACATGCCCCGGGGTTTTGGCGGGAACTCAGTTCCGATGCGGACGTCTGCGCGGACATCTATCCCAAGGGCCCTTCCCCCGGACCGGGCAAAATCGAATCCCTTTTCGAAACGTACCCAAACCTTTACGCGGACCTCTCCGCCGGATCGGCTCTTGCCGCTCTCAAACGCGATCCGGTCTATGCTGCGGGGTTTCTGCAACGCCACTCTTCCCGTCTTCTTTTTGCCCGCGATTATTACGGAGCAGACCTTCAGGAGTTCCTCGCCACTTTGGAGCTTCCAGAAGATGTTGCGGAGGCAATTTTCTGGCGCAATGCGGACCGACTCGTTCCCTCCGACAACGATCGGGGCTAGTCGATCACCCGGCGGAAGTTTTGAGTCCTTTCCCTGTCCCAATTTGAAAACTCCACAACCCCTTGCCGCCCTCCGCGCCTCGAAACCCGGCCTCTTTGTTTCTCCATCCTTCTGGAAATCGCGCCTCTCCGACCTCGATGCAGCCGCGCAATCCGCGAAGGTTCTGCACTGTGAAGAAATTGGTCAAAGTGCGGGTGGGCGCTCCATCCCCGCCTTTTCCTTGGGGGAATTTGAGCCCGTGTCCTCCACCTCGACCATCTCCAGCGCGATGGCCTCGGATCGTCCGGGCAGTTTCTATGATCCCCAGGAACGCCAGCGACCCTCGCTCACCCTGATTGGATCTATTCACGGAGGCGAGACCGAAGGGCTGGCCTTCGCCCTGAGCCTGATTCATCTCTTGGAAACCGGAAAAGATACCCTCGGAATAGAACGCCCTCATCTCATCGAATGCCTCCGCCGTCTCCGGCTCAACATTGTTCCCTGCCTCAATCCCGACGGACGGGCCGCCGCTGCCGTCGATCATCTCAATGGAGCTGGCCTGGAGGATCTCTTCCTTGTCCAACAAGGCGTTTTTCCGGACGGAACCCTTTTTCGTGGACGCCGCGTGAAGGAAACCCAGCCCATTCCGGCAGGCATGCTGGCCCACCAAGGCGGCTACTACAACGCAGACGGCGTGAACCTCCAGCACGACGATTTCTTTGGCCCCAAGCTCGCCCCCGAATCCGAGGCCATTCGGAATTTATTTCGGCGGGAAATTCCCGACGGGTTTCTCACGATGCATGCTCACGGTGCGCCGGCCGCCTTCCTTGTTCCGGATGCTTTTCTTTCTTCGGGCATGCAGCGCAAACAAATTGAGGCCAGCACCTTTATTTTGGCCCGCTTACATGCCGCCGAGATTCCCTTCCTGCCTTCCGACCAAATTGTGACTCCGCCCTGGAGCTTCTTTTTCCAAACTTGGCTCCACCACATGACCGGTGCCACGCCTCTGCTTTTCGAGTTCTGCCATGGCATGGACATGCATCCGCAGTCACTCGAAACCATCCTCGAAACCGGCTTCCAAGTGTTCGAGGCCTGGATCGACTACAACCTCGGCTTCGGTCCAAGACCGGCTGCCCACGAGATGTTTGGTGCCATCACTCCCGCGAAGTGAATGATCGTGGGTGAGGGCCGTTCCTTCATCCTAAAAACAGCAGTTGCCCGCGAATTAACGCGAAAAGCCGCTAATAAACAGCATGTCAGTGGAAGAGATCACCTTTGTTCGGTAAGCCCGTACCAAAACGAAGCGGTTCCGGGTCCAAGCCGGGGGATCTGGGGAGGGATGTCGTCGTAGAGGATGGGGCGAATGCTCCCATCGGCAAAGGCGACATTCAGTCTGCCGTGATGCCGTTTTTTTAGAGCATCTTTCTGGGAGTTGAATGTGGCCGACGAAGTCACATAATGATTGGAAAAATCCATATAGAGCATGAAACCCGAGGCTTTACCGACTGACAGACGGTTTTTTACAAAGAAAGGGGAATTATCCCGGTCGGCGGCGAAAATATTCTGCGCGTAGCCAAGCCCATATGTGACGGTCTTATCGGGATTTTCATAACTGTAGGAGCTAGGAGTGTACACTCCCTGATATAGCCAATTGGAATCCGCTCCACCTTTGGGGATGCCCGGACAGATCAGGGGGCTATCCCGGAAGTTGCCATCCTGACGACCGGGAATAGATCCGAGGCAGGGAATGAGGTCGTTGACAAAAACGCCTCTGGGGGGCTCCACACTAATGAGTGGCCATTTGCCGTTGTGATCGGCGGAAAACAGGACGGAGGCGCCACTTAGGGTCCTCAAATTGCAAACACACTTGGTTTTGAGCGAACGGCTGAACATTCCGTTGAAAGCCGGCATGAGAAGGCCCACCAGTCTTGCCAGCACTGCAAAGACAGCAAGGATCTCAATCAGCGTGAAGCCGGCGAAGGATCGCTTCGTTGAAGTTGTGCAGAAGGAGGCGACTATGTGTTACCTCTAGATACCATTTTCCCGCGGGGGTCAAATATAATTTGCAACGCGCCGGTGGCGTTAATCCAAATTTTCCGATCCAGGATGGTCGCCGGCCAGAACTCTCCGGTTGATGCCGACTTTGAGCGGGTCTTTTGTGCCGAGGGCACCCACCGTTCGTCCCCGAGCCGGACCCAGAAGTTGATCCTGTTCCGGGAAGGCGACTCCGAGATTCAGAGCCGGGCTGGAATCTTTCAACCGGTAATCGTTCTGGTCGAGGCGGGATGGCGCCCAACTCTGAAATTCCGGATTGTCGTAGAGGGAATGGGCCGCCCAAGGTTTTCCCTTCCATTTCTCGACATTCCATCGGGAGGCCGGACTCTCTTGGATTTCCCGGATCCAGTCCGCCGGGATCATGGCATCAGGTGCCGCCACCCAATGCAGATTGCCATCGAGGTTAGCCTGTCCCAC
>JBDNGG010000077.1:0-2314 GCA_041689405.1 Terrimicrobiaceae bacterium
CCCAGCCGCAATTTGCAGTGCCCTGATTGGCGTCCACCGAGCCCAGTGCGCCTGCCTCGCGGGCCACGCGCATTTCGTGGACCATGGTGTGTCCTGCGAGTGACGCATGATTGGTTTCGAGATTCAGTTTGAAATGATCCAGGAGGCCAAATTCGCGGAGGAAGTTGAGGCACGCGGAGGAATCGGAATCATATTGATGCGTCGTCGGCTCCTGCGGTTTGGGTTCGATGTAGAATTGGCCGGTGAATCCGATGCTCTTTTTGTAATCCACTGCCATGTGGAGGAAGGCACCGAGATGGTCACGCTCACGCTTCAAGTCGGTATTGATGAGCGTGCTGTAGCCTTCGCGACCGCCCCAGAAGGTATATCCCTCGCCGCCGAGCAGATGGGTCATGTCCATCGCTTTTTTAACCTGTGCCGCCGCGTGGGTGAAAACGCCGAGTTCGGGTGATGTGGCTGCGCCCTGCGCGTAGCGGGGATGCACAAACAAACACGCTGTGCCCCAGAGGAGTTTGCAGCCGGTGGCGTCTTGCTTTTCTTTCAAACGCGCCGCGAGCTGATCGAACACCTGCTCGGTTTCGCGGATGCTGTCGCGTTCCGGAGAAACATCACGATCGTGAAAACAGTAGTATTTGATACCAATCTTGGTGAGAAATTCGAAAAAGACATCGACCCGCTTGAGGGCATTTTCTGTCGATTCCGAGCCATCATCCCAAGGCATCAGCGCAGTGCCGGCGCCGAATGGATCTGAGAGCGGGTTGCGCATGCAGTGCCAATACGCGGCGCCAAACCGGAGGTGGTCAGCCATGGTTTTACCGTCGATTACCTGATTGGCATCGTAGTGTTTGAATGCGAGGGCATTCTTTGATTTGGAGCCTTCAAACGGGATTACAGAGGTGCGGAAATATTCAGACATCGGGAGCTTTTTGGGGATTGAATTGAAACTGAACTGTATTCCGCGGAGAAGATTGACGGAACCGCATTTTGCGGGTTTTTCTTGTGGATTTGCGACAGATAAAATGAAAGATTTGTTGTTGTGATCACACGGATTCTACTCGTGGCCTCCGATGTTTTCGTGCGTCGGTGGACGCCGGCTTTGGCTGCATTTGTGCGGATGCAGACGGATTTTCGAATCCTTGATATTGGCCGATCTCCGGGCGAGTTGCGGCGGGAAATTTTGAAGCTGAAGCCGCATGGGGTGATTACCGAGGCGTTGGCGAAACGCACGGAGATGATCGTGGGTCTTGGGCTGCCCACGGTGATTGCGGACACGGATTGCGTGTTTCCGGGGGCGGTGAGTATTGATGTGGATGACGTGGCGGTGGGCGCGGAGGCGGCTCGATTTTACATGGATGCCGGATACACGCATTTCGGGTGTGTGGAGAATGCGATGCCTTACGCGGACCAGCGCCTTGCGGGATTCAAAGCGGGGGTAGGGGCGGCGGCCGCGTCATTTTCTTGCTTTAGACAACCGGAGAGAAGCCGCTTGTATATGGAGTCGTGGAATGAGGACACCGCGGCTCTCGCTCAGTGGCTGAAGCAGTTGCCGAAGCCGGTGGGGATTTTCGCGGTTCATGATCCTCTGGGGCGCCTGGTGTGCGAAGCGGCAGCGGCTGCGGGGCTGCATGTGCCCGAGGATGTGGCTGTGGTGGGGGCAAATAACGACGAACTGGTGTGTGGACTCAGCTATCCGCCGTTATCAAGCGTGATTATCCCATGGCACAGCATCGGCACACTTGCAGGGGAGTGGGTCCAGCGCCTTATCGCGGGTGAGAAGGCACCCCGTAAGTCGGTGTTGATCCATCCGGGACCTGTCGCCGCGAGGCAATCCACGGCACTCGTGGCGGTCGAAGATGAAGATCTGCGACGGGTGATCCAGCACATGCGGGAGCGTTTCCATGAGGACATCGGTGTGGGTGGAATTTGCCATGACCTCCGGTTATCCCGGCGGGCGGTGGAGCGCAAATTTGAGCGTCATT
This sequence comes from Terrimicrobiaceae bacterium, assembly GCA_041689405.1. GTDB lineage: Bacteria > Verrucomicrobiota > Verrucomicrobiia > Chthoniobacterales > JAATET01 > JBDNGG01. The sequence goes on from JBDNGG010000077.1 coordinate 1,980, forward strand.
TGCAAAGTTCGCCATGGGAAACATTATCGCGCGTACGGACCGATGCCGCACGCGAACACCTGGCCCAAACCGATCGCTCGATGTCTGAAATTGCAGAGTGTTGCGGGTTCAGCAATGCAGAGCGGTTTTCGGTCACTTTTCGCCGGATCACTGGGGTGACTCCAAGTGCATTCCGGAAATCGGTTCGCCGCGGAAAGGATCATAGCCCGAGGGTGGGTTGATAGCTCCATTCGGGCTCTGCCTCTCGTTCGAGTTGGAAGCGGACACCCACTCCGAGAAGCCGGACGGGATTGGGGTTTCGACGGAAGGCCGCTGCGAGGAGGTCTAAAAACGTC
>JBDNGG010000078.1:0-3748 GCA_041689405.1 Terrimicrobiaceae bacterium
ATTCCAGCAGGAAGCGGTCTTCTGGATCAATGAGGGACGTGTCAAACTCCTTCCCTGCGACGGCACAGATCCGGTTGAATTGGGACCGTGGACGTCCCTCGCTGAACCCACCGCGCAGAAACCAATCTTCCGTTTCCTTGGCAATCCTCACCTCCTCAATCTGCCAAAGACTGCACTCTTCGCCTCCACCAAATGCCCCGGCAGCGTCATTCTTCCCACCTACGATCAAGCCACCCGATGGCGTGAGGAAGGTCGCTGCGTGATCAGCGGATTCCATTCGCCGGTGGAGAAAGAATGCCTTCGCATCCTCCTACGCGGCACGCAACCCATCATCCTCTGCCCTGCCCGCAATCTCCCCAGCCGTCTGCCTCGAGAGTGGCGAGCCCCAGTCAGCGAAGGCCGTATGCTGATTCTCTCACCCTTCGCGGCCAACGAGTCCCGCGTCACAGCCGACCTCGCCGATCGCCGCAATAAGTATGTTTCCAGTATCGCCGACGAAGTCTGGATCGCCCACGCCTCACACGGCGGGAAGCTCCAGAAAAGCATGAACGCTCGCGCTTCCACCGCGCCCGAATCACATGCTTGAACGCCATAAACTTCAGCCACCAACTATGTGGGATCTCTTACCGCTCCGCCGCTTCTGTGACATCACCGTTCCTCTACGGGAAGACGGGTGAGAGTCTTGAACAAGATCTGAGCGGAGAAGACGCTCATCCAGCAGTTCAACTTATAATTCCGTTCCCGGCTATGACTTCTTCTGTTCGCCGCTCATGGGAATCGGTTTTCAACCTGCACCTTGGTATAAACAGCAATAAATTTGTGAGGCATCGTGTGGACGCAAATGATAGGTCGGCTGCTTTTGATCGAATTTGCTCACCAGGACGAAATTTCGGAGCTGTGGCTTTTGCTCCATTTGGTCCGATTCCGATCGCCGCGGCACCGTGCCTATATGCAGAGCAGTGCGACTCTGCAGTCCACTATCCACAACCCGAAGGATACAATCCAGACTGCTCAGTAGGTATCGCAACTATGACCGGAAAACCCAGCGTCAACGCCTATTGGATCGAGCACGAAAGCAAAAAACTTTATGCGGTCTGAGCCAATAGCTTTTGGCGTATCCAAGTAACGGTGCTGATAGAGGCTGAATACTCAAACTCTTACGGGCCGTGCGCAATGGCTTGGAGGACTTTCAGGTAGAGGGCGTCCACATGGGCCTCCTGTTCAACGCCCGAGGCCGCATAGTGATCCAGACCCGGTGCTGAGTTCACCTCCAGGACCTGATAATTCTCAGGCGGCTCGTCGGGAGCGCTTAGCAGGATATCTACGCCAGCAAAGCGCAGGTCCATCGAAGCCGCGATGCTACTGGCAAGTTCAGCAATCCCGGGATGAAGTAACCCGGTGACATCGTCGGTGGTGCCTCCACAGGAAAGATTTGCAACGTCAAGAAGGCGCTGCCAGGTGTCGGAAGGTAGGATCGAAGCAAGGGAAAGCCCCTCACGGCGCAATACTTGGACAATCCGCGGGTCGCTGACAGGAATAATGGTATCACGTCCAGATTGCTGAAATTCCCGTTGCTTCGCGGCGAGCAACTCGCTGATCGTATGGGAGCCGTCTCCGAGCACCATGAGCGGCACCCGTTCATAGGCGCTAATGACCTGACCATCCAATACCACGACTCGGTAATCCCGGCCCGCACAGGCCTCCTGCACAAGGACCTTCTTTTGTTTCGCGAAGATTTCCGAGGCCATGGCATCGTATTCCTCCCTGCTGGCAGTCCGCACGATCCCGTCTCCGCCACTTCCTCGGACTGGTTTCAAAAATACCTGCCATCCCAGCCGTTCAGCGAATGCCTGTGCTGCAGCCGTGTTATCCCCAGAGCCGATCCGTCTAGCCCAAGCGTCCTGGAGGAATACGGAAGTTTCGGGGACCTGGAAGCCATGAATTTTTAGAAAGTAGCCAGCATACCCTTTGTCCTGAGCGATCCGCGCCGAGGCCACAGAGTTAAGGTTGAACTTGTTATGCCAGAAGTAAGACTGGCGCCCGTTTGGGAAGCGGATAAGACCAACAATACCGTAGAGCGGTTCGAATTCGACGGTCGCATTGAGCACCGGCGCGAGACGCCGGAGGATGGGGAGCATGAAGGAATGGCTGGGCGGCAATGGCTTCATTTTATTTGTAGGGCTGCACAAATAATCCGGTCGTAAAAACGCTCCACCAGTGCTGGACCATCGGGGTGGGTCACTACAAGGTTCTCCATCATGATTCCGGAATTGATTTCCAGAACCTTGAAGCCGGCGGTAGTTTGCGCGATATCTACCGAGGCGAGCTCAACCCCCAAGGCGGCAGTCGCTTGTAGCGCCAGCGAGGTAATACCGTCCCATTCAACGGAGCTGGGTGTCAGCAATTCAGGCAAAGCCCCTTGACCGAGATTGTGCCGCCAGTTCAAAATCACTACTTTTCCCGAATCGGGGATAGCGTCCAAGTTCATTTTCCCATCGACCAACGAACTTGTCTCTCGCTCCAACGAGGCCCACGTTGAATGGTTTTGCACAAATTCTTGAAGCAGGCTGCGGAAAGGGCGGACACCGTCACCCGTTACGCTGGGGCGGATTTTCCGATAGGCAAACTCTACCCCGCCCGAGAGCGCTGCCACCCGGTATTCGTAATCGAACGATTCAAATGGACTCAGGCATAACGAACGAGATTTCTGGAACAAACGTAACACCGCTTCCTCGAGCTCTAGTGGCGTCTTGACGAGTGACACTTGCCCTCCTCCGGTGCCCTCATTGGGCTTACAGACCACTCCGTGTGGATGATCGGCAAGAAAGGCCAGCATAGCGCTCCAGTTTCCACTCATTGGGACGTAGCCTTTCAGGGCAGGGCTATGATATATATGATGAGCGATGTGCGGGATGCCATGAAACTGGAGAAGGTCCGAGGTGGCACTCTTGTCCTTGCAGATCATCTTCGCTACAGCCCCATTGATGTCGAAATCATAGCCAAAGACATGCGTGACATGTCCGTCCTTTTGGAGACGAAACATCCAGTCGTTCGAGAATGCTGCTAAAACGATGCCTCGTCGCTCGCAGATTTGTTTGAGGATCGCGACCAATGCGCGTTGCTGGTTCATCTTCGCCATGGTCCTAGCCTTGATGAAACAGAGCAGAGGGACAAGGCCGCTTTTTGCTGAAAAGAATATGGCTTAAAGCCAGTGCCGTTCGCGAATTCTCAATAACTTATGTTACAAGTGACCGCCGAACAGTTGGATGTCGTTCGTGTAACTCTGGGCTTTGATGCCTGAGGCACGAAGGAACATAGCCGGTGGTGGAGCGAAGCGGAACCCGAACAAACGCGAACCGACCCGGTAGGGGCGGCGGATCACACGCGGTTTTCTTTACGTCGCAAATCTTCCCATATGACATTCTCCCCCGTGTTATTTCATTTGAGTCAATTCGTTGTGAAAGCTCTTCCAGTTTTCCTTGCCTCCCGCGCAGGTTCGGACATACTTCCGTCGGTTTACATAACGATAGAGATGCTGAACCTTGGCAGGCTTCCAAAACATTTCCTTCGGGGGATCGGCGGATTGATTTTTCGTACAAAACTGTACAAAAATCAAAACCAGCAAAAAAGCAACTCATAAGTCGTTGATAATCAAATAGGAAGGGTGGCTGAGTCCGGTCGAAGGCACTCGACTCGAAATCGAGCGAACTGTTAAAGGTTCCGTGGGTTCGAATCCCACCCCTTCCGC
>JBDNGG010000079.1:0-15654 GCA_041689405.1 Terrimicrobiaceae bacterium
AATTTCGGAACGATAAACACCAACAGGAATCCCATAATGAGTATGGCAATCACGAGCACAATGATTGGATAAAACATGGCCGAAACGACCTTGTTTTTAATTTTCTGCGCCTTTTCCTGAAATTCTGCCAAACGGATCAACACGAGCTCAAGCACACCACCCAGCTCGCCGGCTTTGACCATATTCACGTAAAGTTTGTTGAAAATCTTCGGGTGACCGGTGAGTGAGTCCGAGAACGTGCTGCCGCCCTGCACAGAATCTGCAAGCTGCAGGATGGTGCCTTTAAGGACCGGGTCTTTTTCCTGCTTGGCGAGCACGGTAAGGCTTCGAAGGAGCGGGAGCCCGGCGTCGATCAGCGTCGCCAACTGCCGGGTGAAAATCATGAGCGTCTTGCCCTTGATCGTGGTTTTCTGGAAGAGGGAGATAGATCCCTTTTTCGCGAGCGGTTGCGCGGATTTATTTACTACCGCCTTCGCCTTGGATTTGGCCGCCTTGGATGATTCATCCACGGAAGTGGGGTAATATCCCGATTGCCGCAACTGGCCTACCGCTTCGTTCTGTGAAGAGGCTTCGATGGTGCCTGTGACTTGCTGGCCTTGAGCGTCAAGGGCGACGTATGTGAAATTTGGCATGGTATCCGGGAAGAACGGGGTTGTTGAACGAGTTAATTCGACTAAAAAATTGCATCAGTGATAAAGAAAAGTCCAGTACCGATAAACAAATTTCTCTTTCGAGTGTCGACATAACCCCCAAATTCTTGGAAGTCACTCGGAAGGGGGATGCAAATATCACGGGCACTCCAAAAAGATCGAGCCTCTACGGGGAAGCATTCATCCACCACTTCTGCTTATCAATCATGAGAGCCAACGTTTAGTTGAACTGCGCTACTTTTCGGACAGCAATCCCATCCATTTTCCCTTGCCGCGAGTGATCGATTCTGGCTTGTCGATCACCCGCCGGAAGACGTTCGGCCCCCTGCTTTGGCAGCTTTGAGCCCCCGAGGCCAAAGTCCAGTTTGGGGCAGTCGCCGACATTTATGACAAACGGAGTTGCACGGACGCCCAGTCTGCGATCAACTCCACGGAGGGAAAAAACTACGCCGTGGAAAGGGACATCAAAACATCTGACTATATCGCATCGGGATTCGCTAAAATCGATTCCGACATCACCACCTTAATCAAGGCATTCCGCCAGGTTCTCGAAGACCTTGGGGAGACTGAGGCAGCGGCATTGCTTCCGTGGCAGGGCGCAGAGGATGATGCTTCAGACGCGACCAACTCGCCCGCCATAGAGCAGTCGCATTCCATCGCGTTCCAACTCCTTAATATGGTCGAGGAAGCCGCATCCACTCGGACGCGTCGGCTACGCGAAGCCTCAGGCGATGCCCACAAAAACCCCGGCACGTGGGCCTATTACCTGGATCGATTGAAAGAGCAGGGTCACTCCCCTCAAAAAATCGCCGACTTTTTTCCCGGAGTCCGCGTCGAGCCTGTGCTTACCGCGCATCCGACGGAATCCAAGCGTCCTGCCGTGTTGGCGCAACACCGGCACCTCACCGTCCTGCTTGAATCACTCAACGACCCGAATTCCTCCCCAGCAGATCGCCAACGCCTGAGCGATGAAATTAACGTGTCCCTTGAGCGCCTCTGGCGGTCCGGAGAAATTTTAACCGCAAAACCGGAAGTTTCCACCGAGCGGTCAGGCATCATTTTCCACCTGCGCGACATTTTCCCCAAGGCATTGCCGGTGCTTGACACCCAGCTGCGCGATGCTTGGGCCGCCGCTGATTTTCCAGCCGAGGAGATTGCCTCGCACGATAACTGGCCGCGCATCCGCTTTGGAACCTGGGTGGGTGGCGACCGCGACGGCCATCCGCTTGTCACTCCCAGGGTCACACGGGAAACGCTGATGGAACTCCGCCGCAGCGCTCTGTTGGCCATGGATCGCGAGTTGAAGGCATTGGCATCCCAGCTCCCGCTTTCAATGACCGTCCAGCAGCCGCCTGCGGAATTTCAGGATCGTCTGGCTGCGATCCTCGAAGGGCTTGAGGAACAGGGGAAAAAACTCAGCGATCAGTTCCCGGACGAACCGTGGCGTCAGTATGCACTTGCGCTCCGGGCAATGCTCCCGCTGCAGGAGCAGCGCGACGAAAATGCACGCATCGTTGAATCCCCGGAATCGTATCGCTTCGCGGCTGAACTTGACCGCGATTTGGATCTCCTCAACGATTCGCTGACGTCGATTGGGGCAGAGCGGCTTGGTAAGAATGCGGTCTGGCCGGTGCGGCGATGCCTCGACGTCTTTGGATTTCATCTTGCTGCGCTAGACATCCGTCAAAACAGCAGCTTCCATGATCTTGCGTTGTCTCAGATCCTCGCCGCGGCGGGATTTGCCGAAGCGGATTTCATCAACTGGGATGAGCAACAGCGGGTGAAATTCCTGAGCGAAGAACTCAAGTCCCCTCGCCCGTTCTTGTATTACGACAGCAATATTGGACCGGAAGCCGACTCGGTATTCGGATGCTACAGTGTGCTTCGCAAGCATATTCAGGAATACGGCGCCGAGGGAATTGGATCGCTCATCGTCAGCATGACCCGTTCGCTTTCCGATCTTCTTGTGGTTTACATCCTCGCCCGTGAGACCGGATTGACTAAATGGATCGACGGACAACTCGTCTGTGATCTACCAGTTGTGCCGCTGTTTGAAACGCAGAGTGACCTCGATCAAAGCGGACGACTGATTACCGAATTCCTCGCACATCCCGTCACGGTTGCCAGCCTCCGACACCAACGCACCCTGCGCCGCAGCATGCCGTCGCGCACCTCGCGCCCCATCCAACAAGTCATGATCGGCTACAGCGACAGCAACAAAGATTGTGGAATTCTTGCCTGTCAGTGGGCACTGCACAAAGCCCAGCGTGAAGTTACCCAGGCCGGAGATGACGCAGGCGTGCAGATTCGATTCTTTCATGGACGAGGCGGCACCATCAGTCGCGGCGCTGGCCCGACACACCGATTCCTCGATGCCCTCCCGACAAAGACCATCCAAGGGGATTTCCGCCTCACTGAGCAGGGGGAAACAATCGCTCAGAAATACGCGAATCTCGACACCGCGGCATTTAACTTGGAACTCCTGCTGGCAGGTGTCGCTGCAGTTTCGATCGAGCAGCATCTCGGTCAGCCAGAGACCCCCAAGGAATCCGACGAACTTTGGCAATTGCTCGCTGATGCATCCACTGACGCCTACACCGGTCTCGTCCGCGCAGAAGGATTCATCGACTTCTACTCTGCGGCGACTCCCATTGATGCGTTGGAAGTGACACGGATTGGCTCCCGCCCATCCCGCAGGACGGGCAAGCGCACGCTCGCTGATCTCCGGGCCATTCCGTGGGTGTTCAGTTGGAACCAGTCCCGATTTTATCTTCCTGGCTGGTATGGCGTGGGCAGCGGTTTGGAGACGTTGTCAAAAAAGGAACCCATGATGTTTCAAGCAATGCGCGACCGGTTGAGGGACAGCCCGGTGCTTTACTATGTCCTCGCAAATGTCGAAACAAACCTCGCAAGCGCGGACGCAGAGATCATGTCCGCATATGCAGAGTTGGTTCCAGATCAAGCGATTCGAGATCGGTTTTTTGGCGAGATCATGACAGAGTTCGAGCGTGCCAGATATATGCTCGACGAGGTGTTCCAAGGCAGCCTGGAAACTCGCCGCCCTCGAATGCTGAAGACGTTGCGTCTTCGGGCGGACGCACTGCGTCTTTTGCACCGCCGCCAGATCGAGTTACTGAGGGCCTGGCGATCGGCGGACTCTCCTGAGCGCGTTGAAGCACTCCTCCCCCGTGTCCTCCTTTCGATTAACGCCATTGCCAGCGGCCTGCGCACGACCGGATAACAAGATCCCGAGCTATTTCAACGCATCGGCAATAGTCGTTATGTTGTAACGCACCATTCCCTTTTACGTGCCGGCATCAAGGCCGCCGCGTGCCAGCTTTGCAAATGGATCATCCATTCGACGTTCACGCATCGAGCCACTGCAAAAAAATCCGCCTTTCTGAGCCTTACGACACCAATGAACGTTGGTTTAATGCCGAATTGCACGAAAGAACGCAGAGGGAATTGAACATCACCTAAGCCCTGACACGCTGGCCGTATCCGAGCGCATGCTCGCTTCCCGCGCGGGAGACATTAGAAGTTCGAGGTAAATTCGAACTCCGTGGCAATTTGCTGGTATTTCGTCGTTGCTCCGATTGTTCTACTCCGCGATTGAATCCATTCCTCCATCGCTTCGTGCGCGCCGTTGATCCGGCGCTTGCTGTTTTTATCATTATGATAATCGCGGCACTGTCGGTGCTGGCTTGGGGGTGGTTGCCGCAGAGTCCCTCGCACGAGGAACTGATTGCTTATGCAGGCAAGCTCTCGTGGTTAAAACAAAAATTCGCAACTGGCGAGTTTCCCTCTTGGTGGATCGATGGGTACCTTGGTGGGTTCAGCGGTGTTGCGGTGATGAGCTATCTCGTGTCAATGATTCCGTATTGGGCATTGAGTCTGGTTCTCCCCGAGGTGATGGCGTTCAAAGTAGGGGGTCTTCTACTCCTTGGGCTGGGAGCCGTCTCGGCGAGAGCATTTGCTTGCCGGTTGTCGCAGTGCGGATGGACTGGAACTGCCGTGGGGGTCATGTATTTGTGTTCGGCGCAACCATTAATGCGGTTGGGTTGGCAGGAACACATGACAATCATTACTGCCGTTCCGCTAGTGCCACTCACCTTCCTTGCGATGCTCAGAGTCGCAGAGACCGGCAAATTTTGGGACGCGCTGCTCCTCGCAGTGAGCTTTTCTGCAACGTTGCTCTGCTGGAGCAAGATCGGAGCAACGCTTGCTGTGCCACTCAGTGCCTTTGCGCTTTGGCTCTTCATTGCACGTCCGGAATCACGGATGAACTTGATCCGTGGGGCCAAGTGGGCAATTCCAGGTGTCTTGCTGCTCGGGGTGCTGCCGCTGCTGCCGCTCGTGCGGGAGTATTCCTACATGACCGTGTTTGAACTCGGTCCCTTTGCAGGATGGCAGGCTATGTACTCGGCGAAATCAGGCATGTCGTGGTTTGATCGCGGCGGCGATTTATTTCAGAATCTGCCTCAGGTGCTGCGCGTAGACCGCGGGGGCTATTATTTGGGACTTGTTCAGTTACTCGCAGTTTTTCTCTTTGTGATGAAAACCTGGCATCGATGGCCCGCAGTCCCAGCCGGTTTACGCCCGTCCCTCGCACTCTCTCTGGGAATGTTCTGGTTGTCCTTCGGTCCACGCTCCGTCATCCAAGGGCACCTGGATCTCATGAGGGGCGGATACCAATTGCCCGACTGGAGCATTTCGCTCGCATGGTTTGCTCTGATTGCTCCGGCGTTCCTATTCTGGTGGATGCTGCCGGCGACGCGATGGCGGAAACTGTGGATGGTTCTGCTTGTGGCAACGTATTATTTTGTTCCCGGATTCGTCTGGATTGAAAAACTTCCACTTTTCGCAAATTTGCGGGCTCCTGATTCGTTCTGGATTTTGAATGGTGCGCTCCTTTGGTCGGTGGCCGCAGGAATCGCCACGGTCGCCTGCGTCCGCCTCATTCCACAGCCTGCGTGGCGCGGGGCGCTCGCCGCATCGGCAGCGGTCTTTTTGGTTTGGGATTCGTCCGCCAACACTCGGGGATTTTTTGCTCAGGGGCTACCGTCCGAACTCTACACCGACTTTGACGATACGGTTCGCTTCCTGCATGACGCCCCCCCCGCCGGGCGTGTGCTGGCTATCTCTGGACGTTATTTTTATCTGGGAATTCCCGCCCTGGCTGACCGCCCGCTCAGCACGGAGGCGGCACATCACAATTTCATGCTTCGCAATACGGCACTGCTGGAGCAGTCCCGCTTTCAATCCATCAAATCATTGCAGACATACCTGACGATTGCCGGCATATCTCATGTCCTGCTCGACAGAAAAGACCCGGGAATGGATGCAGAGACGGGTGCCTGGTTTAGTTCCTGGATGCCGAAGGTCTACGAGGACCCGTATTTTCTCGTTTTTCAAAATGCGAACGCATTGTTCCCGGCATTCCTTGCATCACATTCTCAACTCGTGGCTAGACCAAATAATGAAGACATTGTTGCGGCAGCAGCGAAAGGCGTTCTCTTGGTCAGTGATTCCGATGCTCTTACCACTCCTGCGGCAAACAAATCAGACGGAACGGCACCTCCGTTCGAGCGTATCGACGGAGAACGCACTTCCCCGGAGCACTACCGATTCCCAGTCTCCGGTCGGTCCGGGGTCATTGTTCTTAGTCAGGCATGGCATCCTGACTGGAACGTCGCCGTTGACGGCGAAACGCGCCCCGTGCTGAAGGCCGCAGGTGCATTTCCGGGAGTCGTCGTTGCAGACTCAAATACCAAAGTGGAATTCCAATTTTCGGCACCCTTTTGGTACTCGGCAGTCGTGCTCGGGGGGATGGCTTGCTGGCTCATCGCATTTCTGATTTTCGGATGGTTGGGATTTCAAACGATTGTAGGCTCCAAACACCGACTGTCGCAGCCATGAACGCGAGCCTCCCTTCCACGACTCGGCTATTTTCACGCACCGATTGGAGTTGCGGGGGCTTGGCCGCATGTATCGCATTTGCCGTTTATTTCTGGACAACCGCACCCAACGTGACGCTGCTCGATTCTGGAGAATTCATTGTCGCCGCCCAGCATTTTGGCGTTCCGCATCCCACCGGCTATCCCCTCTGGACATTCCTTGCATGGCTCTTTCATTTGCTTCCTCTGGGCAATGCCGCTTGGGAAATCAACCTCTTCAGTGGGGTGTGTGGAGCAGCGGCGACAGGGCTTACTGCAATGTTCATTCGCAGTACCGGGCTCTGGATGACAGATGACCAGAATCAAAATCCCCCCTGGGCCACCTCTCTTGTGGCAGTGGCTGTCGCATTGGCGTTTGCATTCAGCTTCTCCATGTGGTCGCAGGCGGTTATCGCGGAAGTTTACACGCTTCACGCGCTCCTGGTCGGCTTGTTTTTTATCAGCCTGTATGCGTGGGTGAAAAACCCTGATGCAGAGGCACCGATTTTTTGGGCATTTTTCACGCTGACCTTGGCATTCAGCAACCACCATCTTTCGCTGGTTCTCGCACCGCTTCCGTTTCTTGTCGCGATGCTGATCCGACGGGATCTTTTACCCGATCTTGTGATGGCTTCCTTGGTGAGCGCATTAATCGGGTATCTCGGATTTGCGCTCGTTGCCGACAACCCTCTGGTTTTCAAGGCAGCATTGCGCTTCACATGGTTGATCGGACCCGTATTCCTGATCTTTTTATGGGTGCGAGGGAAGCGAACGCATTTCCGTTTGCTCGTTTTTCTGCCATTCGTCATTGCACTCGGCATGCTTCCCTACGCCTACCTGCCAATCGCGTCGTCCACCAACCCTCCGATGAATTGGGGTTACACGCGGACGGTGGAGGGATTTTTCGCGTCGTTCAATCGATCGCAATACCAAGGCTCGCTCTCAGATCAGAGCCTCCGCGCACTAGGCAGCGTTGTCGGAATGGGCACCGATGGACCGGCTGTCGTCAGGCCGGAGTCGGATCTCCCCAGTCCGGATCGAGGTTATGGCCGGGCGGCGCTGCGATGGGCGCAATTCTTCTGGGAAAAACTGATCATAAGCTTCTCGCCTGTCAGCATAATATTGTTTTTTGGAGTGGCCTTACTTGCGCTCAGAAGGCCACTGGAAAGGCGTGTCTGGTATTATGTCTTGCTTGTGGGGTTCACGTTAGCGGCATTCTTGCAGCCGATTATGGATCGCGCCCGGATCGACGACGCGGGCTGGTGGGTGCAGATGCCCTATCACACATACACAAATTTTCTTTTCGCCATGATCTGCGGGACCGGCGGAATCATGCTGACGTCCGCACTCTCCGGGAGGGGCGCAAAATGGAGGCCTGTCGCAGCGGCAATGATTGCGCTCATGCCCTTGTGGGGACTCATTTTCAATGCGGAAGGAGCGAGCCAACGCAATCGATGGTTTGGGTGGAAATACGGTCATGACATGCTCAGCCCATTGCCCGCGGGAGCTGTGATTTTTGGTGGAACTGACCCTGGGCGGTTCGTGCCAACATACATGATTTTCGGTGAAAGCTCGCAACCGGCATCCTCTAAGCTGGATCCGGCGTTCGACCGCCGCGATCTTTACATCATCACCCAAAATGCAACCGCGGATCCGCTCTACATCTCGTACTTGCGCGACCATTATACCAATCGCCGTCCCAAACCTCGCAATGCTTTCGAACGCTGGTTGGGGCGTGAAGAAATGTATCCATCAGAACCGCTGAAAATTCCGACGCGAGGGCAAGTTACCGAACTGCTCACTGCAAAAGCCGAGGAGGTCGGATTGGCAACCGAAGGGATAAGTGAGCGAAACGACATCACGCAACTCACGCATGGCGAAATCGCAAAATGGATTTTTGAAAACAATAAATCCAAACATCGATTCTTCGTTGAAGAAAGCTATCCGATGGAATGGTCCTACGACCACGCGATTCCCAGTGGGCTACTTTACGAAATCTCGCCAGAACCACTAGCGGAGCTCACGACGGCAATGATCGACTCGGACATGCTCTTCTGGCGCGATTACGTTCCCTCTCTCACGAACGATCCGTTGTTCATGACGGACTATGACGCACGTCGCTCGTTTTCAAAACTGCGCCTTACAAGCGCGCGGCTATACAAATATCGGGGACTCAGGATGGAGGCCAAGCAAGCGGCAGAGGAGTCCATTATTCTATGGCCGGGAAACTTAGAGGCTATTCAGACCCTTTCTTTCCTATTGTGGGAGGAAGGAGACTATGCCACGCCGCTGGCCCTCTTCGAGACGGCCTTTATGGCCGACCCTCATAACCCCGAAGCTGCAGAATTGTATATCCTTGCCCGGGATCGACACGACGCAGCTCCAGCCATCGCGGAAGCCCTGCGTCGCTACCGCAAGACACCATCATCGATCGAAGAATTCGAAAAACTCATCCATCTTCTCGCCGCAGTCGGAGACAAGAATCAAGTCGAAACTGTGCGGGAGGAAGCCCAGCAATATCTCGGAGAAAACGATCAATTTCTCTCTCTCATGGCTGACCTTCATATTCAATTTGGCGAGCTAGCTGAGGCCCGGGACCTCGCGGTGAAACGTGCGACCATGGCCGCCTCGGCTGACTTGTGGCTTGACGTCGCAGCGATTGAATCCGAACGTGACGATGTTGAAGCGGCAAAATCCGCCCTAAACAAGGCCACGGCTCTCGACCGGGAACGCACCACGGAGCGCCTTACTACTGATCCATTTTTGAAACATCTCCGTACGCCGACAGAATCCGACCTCACACAACCCGACCAAAATCAGCCCTCATCTGATTGAGCAACTTGCAACCTTGATTCTAAACTGATTAATTTCCTACTTTCTTTATTATGCAAAAACTTCTTTGGAACAAAATTCACTGGATTAACACCCTCTTTCTTTTCGGCACTTTCCTTGCCACCGTGTTTGCTGTTCCCGTTTATCTCTGGCACTACGGTTTTGATTTCTTTTTTGCAGCGATGTTCTTGTTTTTCTTCGTATCGACGACGATGAGCATCACGCTCGGTTACCACCGTCTGTTTTCCCACCTCACGTTTCAGGCTAGCTGGCCGGTAAAAATCTACGTCCTCCTTTTTGGTGCTGCAGCTTTTGAAGGTTCTGCTCTCTGCTGGTGTGCGGATCACCGACGCCACCATAAGTTCGTTGACCATGACGACGACCCTTATGACATTTCCAAGGGACTCTTCCACGCGCACATCGGCTGGCTGCTTTTCCGCATGGGGCCGGACACACCGCTGACATGGGTGCGTGATTTGCAGAAAGACCGGATGGCCATGATTCAGCACCGATTTTACGTTCCGCTTGCGATTCTCATGGGATTTGGACTGCCGACGTTGATTGGTTACCTTTGGAATGGATGGGTCGGCGCTCTCGGCGGCTTCCTGATCATTGGTGCGGCTCGCATCGTCTGCGTGCATCACGTGACATTCTGTATCAACTCGCTCTGCCACTGGATCGGGAAGCGCCCATACTCCGGTATTTGCTCCGCCCGGGATAGCTGGATCATGGCCATTTTTACCATGGGTGAAGGATATCACAACTACCACCACGAGTTTCAACATGACTACCGCAACGGAGTGAAACCTTGGCAGTGGGATCCCACCAAGTGGATGATCTGGACGCTGAACAAGTTTGGATTAGTCAGTCACCTGCGCACCGTACCAATCGAGAAAATCATCAAAGCCGAGATTCATGAACACGAGCGTGAACTCCAAGAGAAACTCGCCCGCTGCCACCATCTGCTGTCTGACTCCGTGCGCGAAACCCTCGAGGCTGCTCAGGCAAATCTCGAAGCCGCCATGGTCCGATGGCAGTCGCAACTGGAGGAGTATCGCGCTGTTGCGAAAACGCGCCGTCACGATATCGAAATGAGCTATAAAGAGGTCAAAGCCCGCCTCCAGACCTCTGCCGATCAACTCCGGGAAGCAATTGAGGAATGGCGTGCCGCGCATCATTTCGCGATTGCGGGACTGACGACTTAAGCCACACACCGCCCTCAAAACCCTCCGCTGAACCACTCTTTGCAGAGTGGCAGCGCGTAAGGGAATCCAACCCGTCAGTTTCACAGAGTAAAATTATTGATTTGACTCCAAGGTGACAAAATGGTGACGACTTTAGCTCGAAATGAGCGCCAAAATCGTCACAAAAAAGCCTGTCAGGAAACCACGCAAAACCGGACCCGTCGCCACCATCACCGGACCCGCTGGCGAGGTTAAAATATACCGGACCGGACCAGCCTTCACCCTCTCGTATTACGTGGGGATTGAGCGCAAGCGGGAAAAGCGGACGACCCTTGAAGACGCAAAGGACCGGGCTGAGAAGATCCTCACGGACCACAGATCGGGACGGCAGCATGTTCGATCCGTCACCGCCCGTGAAGCCGAAGTGCTCAATCAAGTAGTGGAGATGCTTTCCCCACTCAGCGTGTCACTGACATCAGCGATCCGCGAATACGTCAGCGCAAAGACGGCGGTGCCAGGCGTCGATTTGCTGCAAGCCGTGAAACACTTTGCCGCAGATCAGGAACGCCTCGCCCGCCCTCAGAAGTCCGTCACCGGGGTCGTTGCCGAACTCAAATCAGCACTGCAATCTCAAGGGCGATCGGAACGTTACCGGGAAGACATGGGTGTCAGGTTGAATGCGTTCGCGAAGGACTTCAAAGTAAACGTGTCATCGGTGCGGGTGGCAGAACTCGATAGTTGGTTGATTGGTTTGAAAGTGGCACCGCGCACTCAGAACAATTACAGAGCTTGCATCGCTACATTGTTCTCGTATGCCCGCAATCGCGGATATCTTCCACGAGATACCAAGACCGAAGCCGAGTTGGCCATGGTGGCGACAGATCGCGGCAGTGAGATCGGAATATACTCGCCTGACTCCCTCCGGGCGATGCTCGAACAGCTTCCCCAAGCATTCACAGCACACGTTGCACTCGGCGGGCTTGCAGGGTTACGCACGTCGGAAATCGGACGGCTGGCTTGGAGGGATGTGAACCTCCCCGGCAAGTTCATTGTCGTGGCAGCAGACAAGGCGAAGACCGCGCAAAGACGAATAGTTCCTATATGCGATGCGAGCGCATCATGGCTTGCTCCCCTGTCCCGTGACGCCGGACTGGTGCGTGTTGGTTGGAACTCAGATCGGACGTTTTTGCGGGCGCTGGGCGCGGCATTGGATAACATTGGCGTAGAATCAGTGAACAATGGTCTTCGGCATTCTTTCGCATCTTATCGGCTGGCATCGGTAAAGAGTGCGGAGCAGCTGGCTCTTGAGATGGGAAACTCACCACGGAAAGTGTTTTCCAACTATCGGAAGCTTACAACAGAAGCTGAGGCCGCACGGTGGTTCTCGGTTGAAGCGATCACCGAGAAGACCGTGGTCAATTTCAAGGCCGCATGACAATCTGAAGAGATGCCGCTGAAAGAATTTGAGTCTTGGCTGTCCGACGTGTGCCGGATCTATGTCGAACGGACCACTGATGAAGGACACGTAACCCGTTTTCGGGTTCTCCTATTTGCGACAATCGATGAAATGACCCATTGCGTGACCAGATATGATACAGCGCATGGATACGCGCATCGTGATGTGGGCTTAAAGAGGGCTTGCGCGGCAAGCTGGCGTGCCATATTCTGACACACGACCAAGCTTTTCAATATGCGATCCACGACATTAAGCAAAACTTTGAAACCTATCTCGCAGACTTCCGCGCGCATTGAACACTCGGGGCAGTTGATCGGGCGATTTATGTCCGTGAAGGAGTCAGACGACATCCTAGAAAAATACAAATTCACTCCCGCATCTCCTGAATCCTCGCGGCTTGCACGCGAAGCTCAGATTCGGGCCGGGCTATCAGTGGATTAACTAGACAACCCGCAGCGAGCACTAAAGAGAACGTCGAAACTGCAGCGCGGTTGAAAGAGACCATCGATAGCATCTGGCAATCGATGGACGATATTTCATCATACACGGGCAAGTCCAAGCTCATGGACAAGGTGAGAGACGCGATGTTTTTTTCTCAGAGTCTTCACGTCAATCTTCAAGATGATCATTCGGCAAAAATCGATCCATGAGGGCCTTTCTCGCTGTGATTGTCTTAGGGGCTCTTTGCTTCTTTGCGTATCATTATTTTTTTGATCGGATAGAACCTAGAGAGGCTCAAGGCACATCCGAGGTGCCGGTAAACGAAGCCAATCTTAGCGTTGGAAGTGAAATTTGGTTGCTGAAACGCGCATCGATCACAACCGATTCCGGGATAACGGGGATACCTCCAGGCAGCAAGGTAAGGGTAATACGCAGCCTTGGGGATTCGATCATCATTGATGCATCTGGATCACAGATCGAAGTTCCTTTATCCTCTCTCACGGATTCTGCGAAGACTGCCAGTGAGGCCGCAGAATCTGATCGCAAGTCGCAGTCGCTTGCGGCACAAACACCAGTGAAGCCGAAAGCCGTGGCAAGCACAAAGCCAGAAGATTCCCACAATGAAGGTGGCGCCGCGACCGGACCAATCGAAAGGTTGCATCTGTATGTGGTGGATTCAGGTTCTGGCGGAATCATCGGCGACCCTATTCTTTTCGTTGGCGGGCCGTCTACACTCGCTAGCTCAGGCGGGGCCGCAGGGGAATCCTTCAGTCCAGTTGTCCGTTCTGGAGACTATATTTTTCTGGAAGGCTACCCCGCGACTAAGAAAGGCGTTGAACTCGTAGCAGACGCTCGCCGTTCTGGCGTTTATCGAATGGAAGGACAGACAATACCCAAGTGGACATGGACACGCGGCTCCAATTGACCTAAATTTCCGAGACTTCTTCGAATCCAAGGCGCTCATCTAATGCTTTATAATCGAACTCGACACTCTGTGTGTAATACTCTGGGACGTAGCCGCCAGGTTTCTCTGTGATAACCGGAACAAAGGTACCCCTAGCCGACATCCGGAGCACGGCACGCAAGATCCGAGGGGCGCATTTTTCAAGACGATCTAGAATTTCTTCGTCCGAGACAATGCCGACAAAAGCGCTCATCACTCTCTGTATCTTTGCTTCCGCCATCACACGAAACTCTGGCGAGATCATTTCCAGTATTTCAGATCGAATTACAGTGCCTTTGCGAACTTCCGTGACTTCAATATTCCGGTCGTGCCTGGGCTCAGGAACATCGGCGAGCCTGGCGATAAGCTCCCAGGCCTCAATACGCCTGGGAGCGCGGTTGCGGCAATACGATGCCAGACGTTTATCAAAGCCGGGAATCGCCAACCAGTAAGCAGCGGATGAACTCTCACGGCGGGCATCTGTGGATGTGATGCCGCGCCGATGCTTTTGCATCTTCGCAAAATTTGCAGTGGAAAATGCCAGAAGTGAGGGCGGGATCTTTGAGTCAATAAGCCCGATCCACACGCCAGCATCAGGCGCGATATATTTGACCTTTCCATCAAGACAGACCTGCAAGTCACCGGAATGACAGTCACCGTTCCGGCGTAATACGGTTAGCGCAGCGGTGGCGAAAGACATCCATCGCGCTTGCCGGGGCTTGCTCTTCGGGCGAGCGGTCTTTCTGGCGTGGCAGTTCCACCATGCATCGAAGCTAGATTTGCGAATCAGCCATCCCACGCGCGGCATTCCCTTACGGGACCATTCGGAGACGGTGCCGCGAGGCACGGACATTATCATTGCCAACGCTGCGGATTTGACCGGGGAGTCGGACTCCCAGGCTTTGCGGATTTCTGCTTCGGATCGGCGCTTCGCTTTAAAATCAGCCATGGCTAAACGACCTCCTTCCTTACGCTCAGAACTTCCCAATAACCGCTGTGCTCTTTCGACTCGTTGATGGTGACGCCGGCGAAGGGCCGGGGTAGTCCGCGTATGTTTGCCGCCATCCGTTCAGCATCCCCCACGGGGCCATGATTGGTCTTGAATGTAATCAACCAAGGGACCGTTGCCAGCGCCTTCCAGATCGCTCAAGAACTCTTCCACCACGGAAGCCATGTAATCCTCAATGAAGTAGCTCTTGCTGACTCCCGGGTGATCGCCCACGACGGTAAGTCCTTCGCTGAATTCCTCGCTGACGGTCAAACTGATTCGGGTGTTTTCCATAGACCCGCAGAAAACCATGATTTGACCTGCTGACAATGTCTTTTTTTACGCGCAAGTTGTTGTGAATGAGTGTGTTGTTGCGGGGTGGCTCTGGATGCACTGGCGCAAATCGTTTGCCGGATCGGTATTGGATCACTCCATCGGCAAAATTTCCGTGCTTTTCGGCGTTCTGGCATGGCTGAAACTATTTTGGGAAGACCTACGCTGTAGCCAAATCAATCGACGCCAATGTCACCGGCGCAAACTGAAATTGGATCATTTCGGGAATATCGTCTCCACCTCCGAGGAACCATTCGGGAACCTCACCGGTGATGCTTGGGAGGAAAGTTGACTCGAATACGTAAGTCATCATCTCCCCGGGGCGCGACTCGCCAGTTCGAGTGATTCTGTGACGAAAACCGTCGCGAGGATCGGCGAAATCGGCTATCCACCGCATGACGACAGCTTTGCGAGGGCTTCCAAGGTCGAAGGTCGAAACCGCTGAAATGAGTTTGCTAAAGCTACTCGGGAAATCAGGATCAGCCGGGATGCTTTTGTGAACCTGCCCAAGATGCCATTTTCTATTTTTGCGAATCAGGATCACGATATTTGCTGGAAAGTTCACTTCGCTAATTTGGGGACCGGGACTGTTTTCGGCAACAAGAATGGACGCTCAGGCCATGGTGATCATTCCGCGCGAAAGCAGATGATACCCGAATCTCTTACGTAAGACTTCCCGTTTCTCACGCGTGCCGTGGAATGAGAAGCAAGAGTTGCTCAAAAAGGTGACAAAGGTGACAAAACTTTGTCAATTATTGTCGCTGTCTGTCAGTTTCTGGATTTTCAGGGTATCGCCCGGAGATGCTTATTTTAAGGGGCTTTCAGAGTATTTAAGCCGCCGGAAAAAGTGGCAGCGCGTACGGGAATCGAACCCGTGTCCCGGCCTTGAGA
>JBDNGG010000080.1:0-1973 GCA_041689405.1 Terrimicrobiaceae bacterium
AGATTCCTCACACGGGCGCATCGAAAGCCAAGCCAGAGCAGTCCTGACTGCAATCAATGGTTAATATTTTACTGAACAGCCGTAGGATTTTGTCTCGGCTTTGGTCACAGGACTTCCGGCTTTTGCCTCGGTAATCGCTGCCTCGACGTAGTTTTTTGCACCAGCGATATCCGCCGCATTAGGTGTCGGCTTATCGTCAATGGCACCCTTGTAAACTAGCACGCCTTTGGGATCGATAACGAACATCTCAGGCGTGGTGCGCGCTTCATATGCCTTACCAACCGCTCCGTCTGAATCCAAAAGGTATCCGCTGCCATTGTAACCAACACTTTCCAATTTCGCTTGAAGTTCTTCAGGGGTGTGAAAACCCTGTTTTCCTTCAGCGGATGAGCATATTGAAAGCCAGACGACATCACTGGCTGTGTGTTTTTCCTGGAGCTTCTGCATCTCACCGGAATCGTAGAACTTTTTCACGAAGGGGCATCCGAAATTGACCCATTCAAGAACTACAAACTTGCCTTCAAAATCCGATAGGGAATGAGATTTTCCGTTGGAATCTGTCAGCGTAAACGCGGGAGCCGGTTTGCCGACTTCGGGGGCGGCGATCGCAAGAGTAGCAGTAGCAAGCAGGGCGATGGCTAGATGGTAAAGTTTCATAGGATGTGAGGTTGTTTTTGGGTTGGAGTTGAGGTTAGAAAATACACTCAGTTTTCGATGATGCAACTAGCACCCGGCACCTACCGGGCCTTTTTCAGCGCATCCAAAACCATGGATTCCGTCAATATCTCCGGGAGCGTTATGGGATCATCTGCCCTACCCGCCGGATATATGACGTAAAACGGAACTCCAACCCGGCCGAAGCGCTTCAGCGTCGCGGTAATTTCCGGATTGCTATTCGTCCAATCCGCTTTGATCGGAACAATTCCCATTTCATTAATGAGCGCCCTCACGGCTGGCACGTTGATTGCCGTGCGCTCGTTGAATTTACAGGTGATGCACCAGTCTGCCGTAAAATCGACAAAGAGCGGAGTTCCCGCAGCAAGCAACTCGTCGAGGCGGGCCTGGCTAAAGGATTCCCACTGAATTCCCGATTTCGTGTTCGTGGAGGCGGAGGGTGACGCCGCATTGGCAAACCCTCCTCCGATGAAAAACCAGCCGCCGCCAACAGCAATGAGGAGAGCCAATACAATCGCGATAGCCCTTGTGCGGACGCTACTCACGGGGGTGCAAAAGGCACCGTAGATCCAAACCGACAATCCGAGGCACAAGAAAAATGCCGACGCCCAAAGGATTCCATCAATGCCTTTCTGTCCACCTAGAATCGATAACAACCACAGAAGCGTCGCGAACAAAGGAAACGCCATAAACTGCTTCAGTTTTTCCATCCACGCCCCCGGCTTGGGGAGGAACTTCATCCACTCGGAGCGCGCAGAAAGCAATAGATAAGGGGATGCCATGCCGAGCGCAATAGATCCAAACATGGCCATCACCACGGCACTCGGTTGACTAAATGCAAATCCCAACGCCGTTCCGAGAAATGGCCCGGTGCAAGGAGTCGCCAGCAAAGTTGCAAATACTCCCTGAAAAAAAGAACCACTGTAGCCCTCCTGTCCGCTCAAATCACTCATGGTCCCCACCGCCTTACCAGGCAACGTCATCTCAAAAACTCCGCACAAATTGAGGGCGAACACGAATACGATAGCAGCAATCGTGAGAATGAACGCCGGATTCTGAAATTGAAACGCCCACGTGACCTCACTTCCACTGGCCTTCAGAGCAACGATCACTGCACCGAGCCCAAGGAACCACAAGAAGATCCCGCCAGAAAATGCCGCACCATGCAGAAAAATTCGTCGTGGGTCTGCCCCTGCCTGCCGAATAAATCCGAAAACTTTCAGCGAGATGACCGGCAGAACGCACGGCATCAGGTTTAGGATAATGCCCCCTAGGAATCCGTAAAGCAACGCCTGCCA
>JBDNGG010000081.1:0-16639 GCA_041689405.1 Terrimicrobiaceae bacterium
CACGGCATGTCCGCCCGTGTCGCGCAGGACGCCCTTGGGCTGTGCTGTCGTGCCGCTGGTGTGGAGAATGTAACTCGGCTCGCCGGATTCCAGCCATTCGCAGGGAATGTCCTCCTGCGCCTGCGCCCCGGCGATCTCCGCGTAGTTCACGTCCCGGGCGGCATCAAAGGGCGCATTCGGATCCAGACCGCGATGGATGACCAGTGCGCGGATCTCCCCTCCGGCCAGCTTGATGGCGTCATCTGTGGTTTGTTTCAGCGGGATCAGTTTTCCGTGGCGCTTGCCGGCATCGCAAGTGATCACAAGGCGGGCGTCGGTGTCCTTTATGCGCTTCGCCAGGCTCTCAGCGGAGAACCCTGCGAAGACCACACAATGCACCAGCCCAAGACGCACGCAGGCCAGCATGGCAATCGCCGCCTCCGGAATCATCGGCAGATAGAGCACAACACGATCTCCCTTCACCAGCCCGAGGCCGAGAAAGACCGCCGCCATCCGCTGCACCTCGTGATGCAAATCGCGGTACGTCAGCGTGCGCTCCTCGCCCGTCTCTGAGGAAATAAAAAAAATGGCCGCTTGGTCCGCCCGCTGCGCGAGATGTCGATCGACCGCGTTATGGCAAAGATTCGTGCGTCCGTCAGGAAACCATCGCGCAAAAGGCGGTCGGGAATAATCGCACACTTTGGAAAAGGGCTCCTGCCATTCAATCGCGGCCGCCTGTTCGCTCCAGAAGCCTTCCGGGTCTTGAAGGGAGCGTCGTGAAAATTCCTGCTGGCCGGGGAGTTCATTTGGCATGGGAAGAGAAGGCATCTGCTTTTTTAGGGTGCTTGGCAAAGGAAACAATCCCAAAGGCTTAAAAAACGATCCCGTCCGTAGGTTTGGGCCCCGTGGGCGATTAACCCTCAGTCACGAAGACCCGATTCGGCACATTTTCGTTTCCAGTGGATTTTAAAGCGACTGGTGAAGAGAAGGCACAAGGAACAAAATCTACAAGATTTTTGCTTTAGTCGTTGAAAATCGACAGCGGGTGAAGGGAATCGAACCCTCGTGTGAAGCTTGGAAGGCTTCCGTTCTACCATTGAACTACACCCGCAGAATTGCTCGTTCGATTGAAGCTCTTACTTAAAGTAGGGAGCGGGGTCAAGTCTAGGATTTGAATTTTTCCGGAATTATCCCTGAACGAATGCTGGCACGAAATCTGACTCTCAGTATATTACTTTATTCCATGCAACGTCTCCCGATTTTCTGTTCCGTTTTTCGGCCGTCCCTGGTTCCTGTGATAGCCACGCTCTGCGTCATTTCATCGACGTTTGCGCAGGTTCCAGGCGCTGGCGATCCCGCACCGAACCCCAATCTATCGCCCTCCCCTTCTCCATTTGCGACACCAGATCCGGATGCTCCTATGCCCGGGGCGCCCGAGTTTGAAACCATCACTTACTGGAAGGCGGAGTTGCCGGGCGGGACATTCATTGTGGCGCATGATTCGGTGAACGGCGTGAGTTCACAGGAATATGTGCTGGATGGAGCGGCTCGGGTGACAGAGGTGAATATCAGCACGTCGGGAGTGATGCAGCCGCGGTTTTATTATATTGAGCCATTAACTCCCAATGTGCCTACCCATGCGGGACAGGGCGCGGCAGATCGAGCGAAGTCGGCACTGGAGGAGGCCGCATCCAAGCTTTTACCCGGAGATCCCGTGTGGGCAAAGGTGATAAAAACATATCCGACGACCACGCACGCCGGAACGATTGAATATCGGATCGAGACGAAGCAGCAACTGGAGAATTTGTATAAAAGCTTGGAGTCGTCATGGATCGCGGGACGCAGTGAGATTTTCCGTCCAGAGGGCGGAGGGCGCGGATTCAACCCCCGGGAATTGAAGGAACGCGAGAAGGCGGAGGGCAAAGATGAGGGAGATGCGGCGCCATCGACGACGCCGACAGGCAATGACGCAGATGCATTTGGCGGATTTTAGCAGCCCGATGGATCTACCAACTCTCTTATCTTCTGCGCAACCCGATGACTGTCACCCGAAGCACGAGTGCGGGGTATTTGCTGTTTACGGCCATCCCGATGCGCCGGTTTTAAACTACTACGGACTTTTTGCGCTCCAGCACCGCGGCCAAGAGAGTGCTGGAATCGCGGCATCGTCCGGAGTGGGAACCACGTTTATTTCGCATAAGGGAATGGGGTTGGTGTCGCAGGTATTCGAGCCAAATGCGCTCGAGTCGCTTATCGGCACGCAGGCGATCGGACATGTCCGATATTCCACGAGCGGGTCTAGTAATTTGAAGAATGCCCAGCCATTTGTGGTCGATACGGGCCGGGGCCAGCTCGCCATCGCACACAATGGAAACTTGATAAATGCCGCACAACTCCGGCTTGAACTTGAGGCAGAGGGTTCGATTTTCCAGACTACCGTGGACAGCGAAATCGTCCTGCATTTGTTGGCACGCCCGGGCGACACGTCCAATCCCCTGGCGGCACTGCGCAGGCTGGAGGGGGCGTTTTCGATGGTGATCATGAGCGAGCGCGAAATCATCGGCGTGCGGGATCCCTTCGGGTTTCGGCCGCTTGCGCTGGGCCGCTTGGACGGAGCCTATGTCTTGTCGTCGGAAACGTGCGCGTTTGATTTGATCCATGCGGAATACATTCGTGAGATCGAGCCCGGAGAAGTCGTGATCATCGACGAAAACGGCCTCCGGTCCGAGTTTCCCTTCCGCAAAGAGCGCAAGGCGTTTTGCATTTTTGAATATGTGTATTTTGCGCGTCCGGACAGCAATCTCGACGACATGAACGTCAAGGAAGTGCGTGTGCAAATGGGCCGCGAGTTGGCCCGCTTGCATCCGGTCGAGGCGGACGTCGTGGTGCCGGTGCCGGATTCCGGCATTTATGCAGCGCTGGGATTTTCTGAAGAGCTTGGAATTCCGTTTGACCTCGCTTTTGTGCGAAACCACTACATCGGGCGAACATTCATCCAGCCCACCCAGCTCATCCGGGATTTTAATGTGCGGGTGAAATTGAACCTGATCGGCGAAGCCGTGCGCGGAAAGCGGGTGGTGGTCGTTGATGATTCGGTGGTCCGGGGCACGACCGCCCGGGCACGCGTGGTGAATCTCCGGGAGGCAGGAGCGAAGGAAGTGCATCTCCGCATCAGTTGCCCGCCGCACAAGCATGCCTGTTACTACGGGATTGATTTTCCTGATCCCGAAAAACTTTTGGCGAATCAACTATCGCGTGCGGAGATCCGCGATTACCTTGGTGTGGACAGCATAGGCTATCTAGAAGTCGATGCGATGGTGCGTGCCACGGGGATGCCGAAAAATGGATTCTGCCTGGCCTGTTTCACCGGCGAATACCCGCTGCCCTACGATGAGAAATTTGATAAATTCATGATGGAAAAACGGCGCGGTCAGGCACGATTGCTGCCGCCCACAGACAAGCAGGCTGATTTGTTCCAAGGGAAATTTGAATGACTACAAAAGCGAAGAAAGCATACGCCGCAGCAGGCGTGGATGTGGATTTAGGAAACGTAGTCAAAGGCGGCATCCAACAAGTGGTGCGCTCGACCCACGGCCCTGAGGTCTTGGGGAAAATCGGTGGATTCGGCGGGTTGTTTCAGCCGGATTTGCGCGGGTATAAGACTCCCGTCCTGGTTTCCAGCGTTGATGGAGTGGGAACCAAGCTGAAGATTGCATTTGCGACCGGACGGCACGGCACCATCGGTCAGGACCTCGTCAACCATTGCATCAATGATATCGCGGTGATCGGCGCAAAGCCGTTATTTTTCTTGGATTATCTCGCGGCAGAGCGACTCGAACCGCAAGTCTTTTTGGAGATTCTCAAAGGATTCGCAAAGGCATGTCAAGCTGCAGGCTGCGCTATCATTGGTGGCGAGACGGCTCAAATGCCCGGCATGTACAAACGTGGTGAATACGACGTCGCGGGCACTATCGTTGGGATCGTGGACCGGGATCGTATGCTTGACGGCTCCCGGGTTCGTAAAGGCGATGTCCTCATCGGATTGGATTCAAACGGACTGCACACCAATGGGTATTCGCTTGCCCGAAAGGTGTTATTTGATCGGATGAAACTCACGGTGGAATCCAAAGTCGAGGGACTCAAGGGCACGCTCGGGGCGGAGCTTCTCAAAGTGCATCGCAATTACCAACCGCTCATGGCAGCGCTTCCCAAGGGTGTGCTCAAAGCAGCGGCACACATCACAGGTGGCGGATTGGTAGATAACCTTCCACGCGTTCTTCCGGGAGATTGTGACGCGCAGTTTGATTCCACGAAATGGAAGGTGCCTGCAATTTTTCGAATCATTGGCGAAGCAGGAAAAGTCGATCGCATGGAAATGCATCAGGTTTTCAACATGGGCATCGGAATGGTGCTCATCGTTTCCAAAGCAAATGCCTCGGCCGTCTGCAAACAAACCAAAGGCCGCGTAATTGGCGGAGTCGTCAGCGGCTCGGGAGTCGTAAAGATTAATTAATCCGCCATGGAATCTTGCGTCATTGATAATCTAAAAAGCCGCTGTCCAGACCTCGAAGTCCTGACAGCGCCAGAGGACTTAATTCCTTATTCGTTTGACGGAACGGCAACTTACAAAGAAATGCCGGGCTGTGTGGTTTTCCCGCGCACCGTCGAAGCCGTCGCGGAAGTCGTCCGCTATGCAGGCGAATACCGGATCGCCGTAGTGACGCGCGGGTCCGGCACGGGACTGAGCGGCGGCAGCCTGCCAACGAAGGGATGCCTGGTTTTGTGCCTAAACAAAATGGACCGAATCCTGGAGGTGGATACCAAAAACCTGACACTTTTTGCTGAAGCCGGTGTGATCACATCAAACGTGGCAGAGGCAGCTGATGCGGTTGGGTTGTTTTATCCACCGGATCCAGGCTCGATGAAAATTTCCACTATTGGCGGAAATGTGGCGGAGAATTCCGGCGGCCTGCGCGGGCTAAAATATGGAGTGACCCGAGATTATGTGATGGGCCTTGAGGTGGTGCTGGCCTCCGGCGAGGTGATGTTCACCGGAAACAAATGCGTGAAAGATGTCGCTGGGTTTTCATTGCGCGATCTATTTGTCGGGTCTGAGGGGTCGCTCGGGATCGTCACCAAGGTCCTGCTCAAGCTGATTCCAAAACCTCAAGCACGCCGGACACTACTGGCGGTTTTCGACCGGATGGAGGACGCTGCCGAAACGGTATCCGCCATCATCGCGGCCAAAATCATCCCTTGCACGTTGGAGTTCCTCGATTCCGTTACGATCCAATGCGTCGAAGATTATGCCCATGTTGGACTGCCGCGCGATGCGGCGGCAATTTTGCTTATGGAAACCGATGGGCACCCAGGTTCGGTCGCGGATGAAGCCGCACAAATGGCCGAGTTGGCATCGGCGCACGGAGCTAGAGCGGTGACAATGGCGGAGACACCCGAGCAGGCGGCGGCACTTGCCACGGCGCGACGCGCGGCATTTTCCGCACTCGCGCGGGTGGCGCCAACGACGATTTTGGAAGATGCCACAGTGCCGCGCAGCGAGCTCGCAAAAATGGTCAAGTTCATCCAAAAGACCTCGGAAAAACATGCTTTGCGCATCGGAACATTCGGACACATGGGCG
The DNA here is from genome assembly GCA_041689405.1 of Terrimicrobiaceae bacterium. Classification (GTDB taxonomy): domain Bacteria; phylum Verrucomicrobiota; class Verrucomicrobiia; order Chthoniobacterales; family JAATET01; genus JBDNGG01. Next base: position 5,619 of record JBDNGG010000081.1, read on the forward strand.
ACGGCAATCTGCATCCTACATTCCTGACAAACGAAAAAGACCACGATGAGATGCAGCGCGTGGAGGTGGCAATGAAGGAGATTTTCGACTACGCGGTCTCGCTAGGCGGAACCATCACCGGCGAACACGGCGTCGGAATGGCAAAGCGCAAATTCCTACCGGACGCCATCGGCGAATTGAACGTCGACGTGATGCGGAGGATGAAATCTGTCTTTGATCCGAACGGGATTTTAAACCCGGGAAAAATCTTCACGCTGTGAGGAATTAGCTTCGATGTCGGCCGATCAAACGCTCAAATCGATGGACTATTCCGTGCTGCAGCAATGCATGCACTGCGGCATGTGCCTACCGACCTGCCCGACCTACGATGCCACCAAGCTCGAGCGCAACAGCCCGCGCGGGCGCATTTCGCTCATGCGTGCTATAGCCGACGGCGACCTCGAAGCGACCAAGACATTTGCAGATGAGATGTATTTTTGCCTTGGATGTCTCGCTTGTGAGAGCGCATGTCCGGCAGGAGTGGATTATGCCCATATGTTTGAGATCGCGCGCTCGGATTCAGAAAATTCCGGCACGCTCGACAATCCGCAGCGAAGATTGATCCGCGCGTTCACGCTGCGTGGTTTATTCATGCGGCCCCGCATCCTACGTTTGGTTGGGCGGATGCTTTGGTTGTGGCAGGTGTCTGGAGCGCAGGCGCTCGTGCGGAAACTAAAACTCACTGCGCTGCTTCCGGGAAAGTTTCGTGAGTTGGAGCCGCAAACTCCAACCGTGTGCTCTCACTTTTCGAATCAGCTCATCCAGCAGGTTGAATCGCCAAACAACCCGAAATACCGAGTGGGAATGCTCACCGGGTGCGTCCAGGATCTCGCCTTCTCCGATGTTAACCGCGACACCGTGGATGTTTTATTGGCCAACCATTGCTCCGTGGAAACCCCGGGTGTGCAGGCATGCTGCGGATCGTTGCACGCGCACAATGGAGAGCTGACGTCATCCATGGAACTCGCTCGTCGGCTACTCGATACATTCGATGTGATGAACCTGGACGCGATCATATCCAACGCAGCCGGGTGCGGATCGCACCTGAAGACTTATGGACGCCTCCTCGCCAATGATCCGGTTTATGCAGAGCGGGCGGCAGCATGGTCGCAGAAGCTAAAGGACGTTCACGAATGGCTTTCGGAGATTGGCGTGCGCGCGCCTGCCTCGACCGGGGTGCCCACGCGAGTGACTTATCACGAGGCTTGTCATCTGGTGCATGGCCAAAAAATCAGCCGCCAGCCGCGGGAAATTCTCAATGTCATCCCAGGTTTGCAACTGGTGGAACTCCCGGAGTCCACGTGGTGCTGCGGTAGTGCCGGGATTTATAATATCACGCAGCCCGAGATGTCAGCCAAGTTGCAGACTCGCAAAATTGATAATATTCGAAGCACGGGTGTGTCCGTGGTAGCAACGTCCAACCCTGGATGTCACCTGCAACTCGTAAACGGCGCAAAGCAGCAAGGGCTGCTCCTGGAAGTCATCCAACCCGTTACCCTGCTTGCCAGGGCATATCGGGCTGAGAAATAGGATATCAAGAAGTGCGACACAAGCGCTTACCTGCGGGACGAAAATATTTTTCCCGCGCTTGATATTCCCGCTAATTGGAGCCAATTTGGTGTCGGGTGATCTGTGTTGAAATTTTGGAAAAATAAACCAGCGCTGGGCGTGGGTGTGAGTGTGGGCTTAGTCGGCGCTGTAGCGCTGGCTGCCCGCTACGCGTTGCGGTCATCGCCCCGGCGTCCAATTCCCGAAAACATTTCGCCGAAAGTTTTTTCGACAAATATCGCCCAAACCGGGCATGGGGAGTTGGTCTATCATTCGTCCGGCAGCGGAGCTCCGATGGTATTTTTGCATGGGGTTTATCCTGGGGCATCGTCCTTTGAATGGTCGAAAGTCTATCCCCTGTTCACGTCGGAATATTTAGTTATTGCAGCGGATCTGCTGGGCTTCGGAGAGTCCGAGCGCCCAAGTCCAGGCCTGGACGCAGACCAACACGTGCAAGCGCTAGCCGATGCGTTTCGCGAAATGCTCCCTGGGGAAGCTGCGATCGTGGTTGCCTCAGGATTTGGAGCAGCACTGGCCGCGAAGCTCGCAGCGCAGCATCCAGAGCTCGTGAAATGCCTCGTTCTACTTGCACCGGAAGGTTTCGATCCCAAACGCCAGCGGGTGCCCCGAGGAATCCGTTTCCTAGCTGGGATCCCGCGTTTGAACTCATTTTTTTACCGTCATGCAATGTCCCGTCAGCCGTTTGTTCACGACTGGTTGCTCCAGTTTGGCTTTCGGAATGCGACCGGGATCGACCCGGAAATCGTCGATGTGATATCGACCTGTGCCAGCCAATATGGGGCCGAACACGCGATGATTTCGTTCCTGCGAGGTCGAGCGCGATATGATGTAACCAGACAACTCTCGCGCATCAACCAACCCACGACACTGCTGTGGCCCGAATCAGACAAAGATTTTCCTGCGTCTGATGCAAATTTGATCGTCTCGTCGGTGCCTTATTGCCGGGCGATCATGAATTCTGAGATTTCCCCACTGGGAGCTTTGGAGTGTCCGGAAAATACCGAGCGACTGATCCGCGCTGCTTTGGGGCCAATTCCGCTAGATATCGATGAGATTGCGGCATGATGGGATTGCAAAAGGCGTAAAATATCCCCATAACGCTCGACAGTGAACGTATCTGACCTCCGTGAAATTTTACAATATGTCCCCCGGTTCCGGGAAAAGACGTTTGTGATCGCTGTCGATGGGGAAACTGTCGCATCGGAGAACTTTGCGAATATCCTCGTCGATCTTGCCGTGTTACGTTCGTTGAGCATCCGTCCGATCCTCGTGCATGGTGCGGCCCGGCAAATCGAAGACCTTGCGTCTTCCCGGGGCGTGAAGCTATCTAACAGCGACGGCACCGGAATTACTGATGCGGAAACCCTGCAGGTGAGCATCGACGCTGCGATCCGCCTGACGAATGAGATTATGGAGGGCTTGTCGGCAGTCGACCTGCGGGCGGCCTACATGAATTCGATTATTGCGCATCCGGCAGGAATCCTCGGGGGACAGGATCAACTCTTCACCGGGAAAGTCGAGCGTGTGGATGTCAAAGCGATCCGGTTTTTGCTCGACCAAGGAATTGTCCCCGTGATTCCGCCGTTGGGATTCGACGGCGAGGGCCGGACGTATCGGGTCAACTCGGATGCTGTCGCTGTGGAAGTGGCGGAAGCCGTGCAGGCAACCAAGGTGATTTTTTTGACTCCCACGGCGACGTTCGCAGGCGCGCGGGGATGGCTGCCGCACCAGCTATCTATTAACGAGACCGCTGAGCTTTTGAAAAAGCAACGCGGGCTAGCGACCGTGAGTTTACTTTCCAAGCTCGAATGTGCGGCGCGTGCGTGCCGCCAGGGCGTACCACGGGCCCATCTCCTCGACGGCAGCATCAACGAGGCGCTCCTCACGGAGGTGTTTAGCCATGAGGGAATTGGAACGATGGTATACTCGAACGAGTATCAACAGATCCGTCGGGTATTTAAGAAAGACGTGCGGGGAGTAATGACCTTGATTCGCCAATCGGTGAAAAGTGAAGAACTGATCCGGCGCACGCGCAGTGAAATCTTGGAACACCTGGAAGATTATTGGCTTCTGGAGGTGGCCCGCTCGCCGGTGGCATGTGTTGCGCTACACGCTTACCCGGAAGAAAAGTCCGGTGAACTCGCCTGCCTTTACGTGAGCAAGGGGCATGAGAACCAAGGCTATGGCAGAAAGCTCATGGCATTCATCGAAACGCTTGCTGCCGACCATGGTCTGCGGCAGCTTTTCGCATTATCCACGCAGGCCTACAGCTATCTCCAGCAAAAGGGCGGCTATACGGAAGCAGGGGTCGACATCCTGCCTCCGTCGCGTCGTGAAAAATACCTTTCCAGTGCGAGAAACTCGAAGATCTTGATCAAGCAAATCACTCTGCGTGGCACTGCCTGATCATGGAGGGTGTACATACGCATTTCACCGCTCTCGATTGGGGGGTGTTAATAGGGTATCTGTTCCTGACCACCTGGATTGGCCACGCGCTCCGCGGCAAGCAGAACACGATGAAGGATTTTTTCCTTGCGGGCCGTTCGCTGCCATGGCCGGCGGTGTGCGGGTCGATCATAGCGACAGAAATCAGCGCCATCACATTTGTCGGTGTCCCGGGGATGGTTTTCGCCGCAGGGGGCAATTTCACCTATCTCCAATGGGCAATCGGATCCGTCGCTGCCCGATTCATTGTCGGTATTTGGTTTGTCAAAGTCTTCTACGAGCGCGAGATTTTCAGCCCTTACGACTATATGCAGGAACGCCTGGGAGCAGGAGCCCGAAAACTCACGACGCTGTTGTTTTTTGTGAGTTCGGTTTTGGGTCAGAGCGTTCGACTGCTGGTTACGGCGCTGATTCTGCGAACGGTGACCGGGCTCAGCTTCGAGCTATGCATCGTCATCATCGGGATATTTGCGATGGGATGGACAATCATGGGTGGTATGACGACCGTGATTTGGACGGATGTCATCCAATTTTTCATCTTTATACTGGGTGGTACGCTTGGATTTATCTGGCTCGTCGGGTCGATTGAGGGTGGACTTCCGGAATTGCTGAGGGCCGGTGCGGAGGCAGGTAAATTCAAGCTCATCGACTTGAGCACGGATCCTGATGTCCAATTTACGATGTGGGTGGCGTTGCTCGCGATGCCGTTTCAAAATCTGGCTGCGTTTGGAACCGATCAGCTCAACGCGCAGCGGATGTTCTGCTGCAAGAACCGCGCCGACGCCGGGAAGGCAATCATTGTGAGTTCGCTTTCTCAGGTAGTGACCGTGCTCATGCTGTTTATCGGTGTTGCCCTTTACGTGCACTATCAGCAAGAAGCGCCTTCTCCCGCGGAAGCTGCGCTCTTCAGCGAAAGCGCGGACTTTGTTTTCCCGGTATGGATTACCACAAGTCTGCCAGCAGGATTAACCGGCTTGATCCTGGCAGGGGCGTTCGCCGCGGCGATTTCCAGCCTCGACTCCGCGCTTGCCGCACTTTCCCAAACCTCTCTGTCTTTAATACATGGGAACGAGGGATTGAATGGAGGAGACGATAAAAAACTACTGATCCAGTCCCGCATTGCGGTGGTCGTTTGGGGGATTCTCCTCATCATTGTGGCCATCGGGTTACAAGCCATCCGCGATAAAATCGATCTACTGAGTCTTGCGTTCGGGATGGTGAGTTACACCTATGGTCCGCTGCTCGGCGCCTTTCTGCTGGCGATGTCACCGATTCGCCGCGATATCCGCGGGGTATGGATCGGCGCGGTCCTTTCGATTCTCATCGTCCTATACGTTCGCCCGGACATCTACAATCTCCTGGCAACATTCGGCGCGATAACGATGGAACAGGCTGCGGCTTTACGTCCGAAAATCAGCTTTGCGTGGATGTATCCGCTGACATGTCTGCTCACGCTGGGATGTGGAATCCTCTTCGGACGCAAGCGCCCGCACGCGACTGCGTAACCGTCTCATTCGTTTAAGAGAAACGTTCGCCCTTGAGCATCCACCCGTTTCAGACTATCTCATTCCGATGGCATCATATGATTTGATAGTAATTGGGGCAGGCCCCGCTGGCTATGTCGGCGCGATCCGGGCTGCACAACTCGGAAAGAAAGTCGCTGTGGTCGAACGCGAACGCGGCGGCGGCACATGCAACAACTGGGGCTGTATCCCCACCAAGGCGCTCTTAAAAAATGCGGAGCTTTACCACGCCATGGCCCACCGTGCCGCGGAGTTCGGATTTCAGATCGAGGGGTTGAGTTACGATTGGGCAAAGATCATGAAACGCTCCCGCGACGTCTCCGACAAAGGTGCCGCCGGTGTGGAGTATCTTCTCAAAAAAAACAAAATCGACTCGATCCGGGGTGATGCGTCATTGGAGAAGGCCGGCGAAGTCATCGTTAAACTTGCGGATGGTAAAGAAGAAAAACACACCGCTAAGAACATCCTCATCGCCACCGGTTGCGTCTCCCGGCCCATGCCCGGCTTTCCATTCAATGGCAAAACCGTCATCGGCTCAAGGGAAGCACTCGCGCTTCAGACCCAGCCGAAATCTGTGGTCGTCATTGGCGCAGGAGCCATCGGGATCGAGTTTGCGTATTTGTGGAATGCGTTTGGAACGAAAGTTACCGTGGTCGAGATGATGCCGAATGTGCTTCCTGTCGAAGATACCGAGGTCTCGCAGGCATTGGAAAAAGTGCTGACCAAACAAGGGATGACAATTTTGACCAACCATAAAACTGTCAAGACCGAGGCGACTGATTCTGGAGTGAAGATCACGGTTGTTGACGCAAAAGGTGCAGAGAAAACATTGGAAGCTGACCTCGCGCTGGTGGCGATCGGCGTGCAATCGCTCCTCCCTGGAGGTTCGCTGAAGTTCGGCATCACGGACCGCGGTTACTTTCAGATCAATGATCGCTACGAGACCACGGTGCCCGGGGTTTTCGCGGCAGGCGACATCATCGGCCCGCCATGGCTTGCGCACGTCGCCAGTTTTGAGGCCATCCAAACGGTGGAGGGCATGTTCGTCCCTGGGTTCAAACCCAAGAAGGTGACGCTCTTTCCGGGCTGCACATATTGCCACCCTCAAGTTGCAAGCATCGGTCTCACCGAGCGGGCTGCAAAAGAAAAGGGAATCAAATATAAGGTTGGCAAATTCCTTTTCATGGCCAGTGGAAAAGCGCGTGCCATCGGCGAGTTGGACGGATTTGTAAAACTCATCGTCGGCGAAAAACATGGCGAGATTCTTGGCGCTCACATCATCGGAGAATCTGCTACCGAGCTCATTGCGGAACTCGGACTCGCGATCAACCTCGAAGCGACCTACGAGGAACTCATCGAAACGATCCATGCGCACCCGACGCTGAGCGAAGCGGTGCACGAAGCGGCACATGCCACGCAAGGGCATGCCATTCACTCCTAAACGCCCGCACTGATTCAAGGCTCGGATGGGAGACAACCCAAATTCCAGCATCCCATTCGTCCTTCAAGCACCACGAGCCAAGGCTTCTCGCTCTTGGTTTTGGCACCGGGATGGAGACCCGGCGCATCCGCTTGCAGTGGCAGCATTCGCCGGGCTTCTGGCGGTGCTATTCGCGGGAGTTCTGACATTTTTCCTGATGATCAGCGGCGCAGCCGGGAACTGGGATACCGTCTGGAATTATCGCACGGTTTTTATCAACGGATGGCTTCTAACGATTGGGCTGTCGGCGGCAGCGCTGGTGTTGAGTTTGGTTTTTGCTGCGATCATCGTCTGCCTGAGGAGGGCAACGTTTGTTCCGGCGCGCGCCTTGGGATCTTTGTTTGTCGAAGTCGTCCGCGGGTCGCCATTGCTGGTGCAAATCCTCATATTATTTTATGTGATCGCTCCCGGCATTGGAATCTCCGACCGGATCCTTGTGGGCCTGATTGCACTCTCGATCTTCAGCGCCGCCTATCTGGCGGAAATGCTTCGGGCCGGGATCGAAGGGGTCGCTGCGTCCCAGTTGGATTCAGCCCGCGCCATCGGACTCACCGGCTGGCAAACCTACCGTTTTGTCATCATTCCTCAGGCGCTCCGCCAGACACTGCCACCTCTGGCGGGACAATTTGCGTCATTGATCAAAGATTCGTCGTTGCTGTCGGTGATCGGGCTTTCCGAGTTCACGCACGCCGCGCTTCAAATCAATTCAGCAACCTACAGCACGATCGAATCCTTCGTGCCGCTTGCTGTGGGATATCTCATCCTCACGCTGCCAATTTCCTTCGGAGCAAGATACCTGGAGGAGAAGTTTCGTTATGATTCTTGAACTGCGCGGAGTGACGAAGTCGTTCGGTGCGCATCGTGTGCTGGATGACCTGACGGCAACCCTCTCGTTTTCGCATGTCCTCACATTGCTGGGACCCTCGGGCTGCGGAAAATCAACGCTGCTCCGGCTCATCGCCGGGTTGGATCGTCCCGATTGCGGGGAAATTCTCATCGATGGCGTAGCGATGCCGACGTCAAATCAGGCGCTGCGTGCGTGGCGGCAGCGCGTTGGGGTTGTGTTTCAAGCATTTAATCTTTTTCCTCACCTCAGCGCGCTCGACAATCTTCTCTTGCCGCTCACTCAAGTGCATCGTCTGCCAAACGACGAGGCGCAGATCCGGGCGAGGAAGATTCTGGAGCGTTTTCAGCTACTGGATCACGCAAGCAAACGGCCGGCGGCCCTATCCGGCGGGCAAAGACAGCGGGTGGCTATCGCTCGTGCTCTCGCGGGCAATCCCGAGTTTCTTTTGTTTGATGAACCCACCTCCGCCTTGGATCCGGAGATGACCGCCGAAGTGCTCGAGGTGATCCTCGCGCTGCGGGAATCTTCGATCCCGCTCATACTGGTCACTCATGAACTGGGTTTTGCTCAAGTGGTATCGGACCATATCGCATTTCTATCCAAAGGAAAAATCAGTTGTTCCCAGCCTGCCGGTGAATTCTTTCAAACGCCAGCAACTGCCGACGCCACCCGGTTCCTTTCCCGCCTGCTAAAATTCGAGAATGCATCGCCCTGACGGGCGGCGATTATCGGGGCCCAACCCAATCGGGCGTGACTCCCAAAGTTATCCCGAACACCAGCGGTCCTTGCACGAGAACGCCAGCAGATATTGACTGCCCCGCCTGCCCTCGGCGGGACAGCCCTGCGGGCAACCTTCGGTTGTCTGTCTCACCGGGCTCCCGCCCGGTTCGCCTGCGTGCGCTGCGATCACTGCGCCGAACCGGTCGGGCCAGTCATCGAACCCTGGCTCGACGACCCGTTCCCCGACTACGACCACGAACCGGTGTTTGCGGAAAATTGATAACCCCGGCAACGGCAGGCGCTTGACTCTCAAACCCCGATCTGCCAGCATCCAACTATGGAAATACCCGCTTCCAGCTTCAAACTCCGGGCGAACGTCCCGGTGGGCCGAAAGCGATTTCCTATCAGAAGATATCGGTTCTTTTCGGCATGGCGACCCCCAAAAGCAAAACTTTCCGGGTTATAGCGACGGCTGGGGGGGCGCAAGGGTCGAACCGGGAGGGGGGATGGGAAAAGGAAAGGTGGCCGGGTTGCCCCGACCACCTTGGGTTCTGTCGGGCTGGTTCAGCCTTTTTCGCCAACCGCCTGTTCAGCCGCCGCGATCGAGGCTTGGCGCTTTAGAATGGCATCACCAAGCGGCGGGCCCTGGAAGCGCTTGTTCTCGAACACCACCCAGATGACAAGTGCGATGGCGATGAAGCCAAGGGTGATCTCCAGCGCCCAGTCGTTCGGCGGCTGGATGCCGATGAAGAACATCAGCGCCATCGAGCCGATCGCCAGCACCGAGACCGCCCTGTAAGCGACGGTGCCGATGTTCCACGGCCCCATCACCGGCCATTTCGGACCGCCGATGGTGAACAGGCCCAGACCGATCGGCAGCGCGAAGGACAGGAAGAGGAAGATCACCGTGCAGGACACCACGATCGAATAGGCCGGAGTGCCGGCAATGGTGATCGCCGAAGTCAGCCAGACGAACAGCACCGACAGGATCGAAGCGGCCCAGACCGAGGCCACCGGGGTGCGGTGTTTCGGGCTGACGATGGCCAGCATCTTCGAGGCACCGGGGATGCCGCCATCACGCGAGAAGGCGAACAGCATGCGCGAGGCCGAAGTCACGGTCGCGAGGCCACAGAGCCATTGCGAGATGAAGATGGCGATGTAGAGCACCACGATGACCGTCGGGTTGACCGTGCTGCTCATGCCCCAGAAGAACACGTTCCAGCCCTGCTTGGCGGCCTCATCGAGGCTTGGCAGCATCAGGATGAAAGAGCACAGCATGATCCAGCCGAACAGGCCCGACCAGATCACCGAAGACACCATGCCCTTTGGCACGGATACCGAGGCATTCATGGTTTCCTCGGCGGTATGGGCCGAGGCGTCATAGCCGGTGATGGTGTAGATCGGCAGCAACAGACCCAGAAGGAAGGCCATGGTGCCGCCGACGACCACCGGCCAGACGTCAGACGCGCCTTCGGTGCCGGTATAGTTGCCAAAGGTCCAGAGCCGGCTGAAATCCCAGCTTGCGGCTGAATACAGGCAGACCACGGTCAGCGCCGCCGCTGTGACAAGGATCAGGTATCCGGAGAAGTCGGTCAGTTTCACGGTCAGTTTGATGCCGTAGTGGTTCACCAGCGCCTGCAGCCCGGTGATCACCGCCACGAAGCCGACGCGGTGCGCCAAGGTGTCTTGCAGCCCGAACATCTCACCGAAAGCCCCGTAGAAGAAGTAGAAAGTGCCGACGTTGATCGCGCCCAGCACGGTGATCAGGCCGAGCAGGTTCAGCCAAGCCGAAAGCCAGCCAGTGAAACGGTTGCCCAGGATCGAGCCCCAGTGGTAAAGCCCGCCTGCCGTCGGATAGGCCGACGATATCTGCGCCAGTGCCAGCGCGAAAACGCCCGACATCAACACGCCCAGCGGCCAGCCGATGCCGATGGCGGCGCCGCCTGCCCCCGAGGTCGCCTGCCCCAGCGAGTTGATCCCGCCCGACAGGATGCAGATGATCGAAAACGAGATCGCGAAGTTGGAGAATTTCGACATGGAGCGCGACAGTTCCTGCGCATAGCCCATGCCGTGCAGGACCTTCATGTCGTCATGCTTGTCTTTGTCTGTATCGTCGTCGGATGCCATAGTGTGTTCCCTCCGGACCGTTGGTTGGTCGTGTTCTTGTTGTTGCACGGATCGCAACCGCGAGATGTGGTGCGCGGATCCTTGCCCATAGGGAAGCGCGAATTGCGCACTCGTGCAAGATAGATCACCAATTCCCGCCTTCCCGCTGCGGTATCGGCAAATCCCATCACCCGCATTCCCATTTCCGCCGCGAGCCACTTCGCTCGTTTCTCAGGCGGCAGGGCATAGCCCCCTGCCACGCTGCTCCAAGGGTAATCCAGAATGCTCTCTC
>JBDNGG010000082.1:0-5610 GCA_041689405.1 Terrimicrobiaceae bacterium
AGATGTTCCCGTCGTCGGTGGCGAAGCCCTTGGCAATGGAGTGCTCGCCTTTGGCGTGCTTCGAGCAATAGACGCTCCGGCGCGCCAGCAGGCTGGTGATTTGCGTGATGCCGATGCCAAAGACCTGCTTGGTCAGGATATGATTTACGCGCTTCGCCAGGTTCGGAATCTCCTGCTCCAATCCCTGCGTGAGGCGGCTGGTGATCTCGCGGAGGAACACGCCGGATTTCGTGCAGGGGTCCAGGAACTTCACCGTCTGGTCGGCCCAGAGGTTCGCGCCATTGTGGCTGGCCGCCCACGTCTCGGTCAGCGTGTCCAGCATCCTGTTGGCAAACTCAGGCGGTGTGAACACCTCGTCGTTGGAGAGGTTCGCGATGCACGTCAGTACGTCCGGGTTGCGGTTGCGCAGGGTGAAGCTGGCCTGGGTGGGATACATTGGTTCACGCGGAGGCGCGGAGACGCGGAGGGTTGGAGATTGTTGACGATCCGGTGAAAACCTTCCTTGAGCGTGGCGGCACCGAAATTGATGAGCAATCCGACCGGAAGATTCATCAGACGGAGGTAAGTGAGCAGTTGCTTGCTGTAGACGGGAGCGAGCTTTTCCACAGACTTGAGTTCCACGACCACGCGGCCTTCCACGAGCAGGTCAGTGCGAAACCCCTCTTCAAAGACCATGTCATCGTATTCAAACCGGATGACCTTTTGACGCTCGACGTGAAATCCCCGCCGCTCCAGCGCCCGCGCCAGCACGGCCTCGTAAACCGACTCCAACAGCCCCGGTCCAAGTCCCATGTGAATCTTCATGGCCGCGTCCACGATGGCTCCGGTGATTTCATCGAGTTTTTTCATGGCTCCTTCCTCCGCGTTCCCCGCGCCTCCGCGTGCGTGTTCTTCCGATGCAGGTGGCCGCTCATAGTGTTACCTCCTGCGAAACGGCGGCCAGCTCACTCACCGTCATCGGCGGGTAGGTCTTGCTCGGAATGAATATCTCGTGCTTGCCGAGATGGGCGAAGAGCGAGTCTTCGGCGCTGAAGGCGGCTGATTGAGTGAGGCTGTCAAAGCGGAAGTCACGCCGCTGGAACTTGCCCTTACCCAGATAGCCCCACTCGGCGAAGGTGATCGCCAGTGCGTCATGGGTGCGCATCGTCAGGGCGTCGCCATGGATGAGGTTTTGCGAAAGTACGCTGACGGCGGCGCGATACAGGTCGTCCGTCGGATCGAGGTTCAGATACTCGGCGAAGATTTCCAGCAGTTTCCTGCGACAATCGGCAATGTTGTCCGCCAACAGTTCGATGCCGTAAATGCACATCAATCCAAGCAACGCGTAGTGCCGCCGCTCGAAATCGGACTTGCCGTATTTGAGTTCCACGGCGGCGAGCTTGCGCCGAAGAACCTGCACGAGAAAGTTGCCGTCCCCGCAAGCCGACTCCAGAAAACGCGAATCAATACGCTCGGTCTCGCCCTTGATAAGGTCCAGCATCGCCTCGACCATCCACTCGGGGGTGAAGACCTCCCCATGATCGGCGACGCGTTGTTTGGATTTGACAAGGCTCATGTATCGTTCAGGCGAAGCGTAGCCCGTCGCAAAGGCTGGGCAAATTTTGGGGGATACCGAATTTGTCCTTCATCGCCTGCGTGGTGTGTCTGCCGAAAAGTGCCGCGTCTCCTATCGAGCGGATGCGGTCGAAGCTAGCGACATCCACGCCGCGCCGGAAAAAGAGCAAGCCGAAGGAGGGCAAGCATAGGCTCCGAGTAAATTTAATGACTTTTAGAGGCATGAAAAACGAATCCCGGAAGTGTTTCTGCAATTTCTCCTTTTTTCCAGAGTGAATGTCTCGCTCATCATTCAATGCGCCTCGATAATCCCCGAAGACACACGCTTCCCATTGCAATATAGTCGGCGCGGATGGGACTCCACGCCCTACCCACCAACTGGTAGGGATAGCGGGCTCTCGCCGGCCGACTTCTCCCCTGGCTCGACGTGAGGTGGATTTTGACAGAATTTACAGAATGGTAATGCATTTCATCGCTCCGCTCCACGCCGTCCGTAAACGCACGCTTCCCAGACCAAATAGTCGGACGGCGCGAGCCCGCCATTCCTATCCGATTCTTTGTGTTGGCAAATTGAGAAGATGAGTGAACACTACCGCGATGGATAAAATCGTTCCTCTCATTAGCACCGGGTCCGTTGGCCCTCTTGGACTACTTCACCTGCCCCGCGTTTGGCTCAAAGCCCTCTTGGGTGCTACTGGACGGCTTGCCGATGGTTATAAAGACATCGGACCTGGCTATGACTTTATGGTCTTCGAGGGAATCGGCATCGATCCTGATAAGGCTCGTGAGTTCATTCATAGCCAAAAACCCAGCTATCCCGAGTTTGAAAAATGGGTCGTTGCTTACCCCGGGGTTAAATTGGACTCGGCCACTGTGGCAGCAGTGAACGCATCGATCAGCGGGTACAACCATGAGGAATCTGTCCGTAAGTCGATCCTCAGTGCCAGCGGCCTGCCGGACGAGGGTGAAATCCTCGATGCCGTCAGCCTTAACAACCTCGACGACTGGACCGAAATCCACACCGCTCTGACCAGGGCCTAACCTACCACAACAGGGGGTAAACAAACTCATCGTTCAACCGGCGAACCAGCATTCCGCGCTGGATCGCTGCCGGGTCGGTGGGCGACAGGACGGCAGCCCTTCCGGCGAGATCACGGAACGACTCCGCATAAAATTGGGTGCTTAGGCGCTCGATCATCGTCGGGGCGATCTCATCCGGCTGGAGCGTACCGGTTTGGATTCGGTCTTGGATTTTCTGAAGCGGTCGATTCCATCTTCGGCACATCTGCCATGAGTCCGCTGGGGCCTTGGAGAGGACGTCCATTTGGCCCTCCAGCGTCAACCGGCTGAACGCGACCGGCGCGCCCTGCCTCCAGCCGAAGATCCACGGCTCCCCGGTCTCCCGCCGGGCCACGGGCGGGAGGTTCTCCATCCACGCTTGCCAGCGTTCGCGCTGTCTCCTTTGCTCTGCGACGATGTCAAGCAAATCCGAGTGAATCCACACCTCGTTGTAGGAGTTTGAGAATCTTAACCCCAACCGTTGCAGGTCGGGAAAGACATTCGGGAGGCGGCGTGCGATGATTGGCTTCCCTGCTGCCGAGGCCTCCAGATAGGGCAGACCAAATCCTTCCTGGATAGACGTCACGATCACTCCGGTGCTTGCGGCGATAAGGTGGCTGACATCCGGGGGATTTGTGCGCGTATTGGCGAGGATCGCAAACCTGCACCGCATTTCGTGTTCGTTGGCAAACTGTGACAACGCCTCAAACACAGGAATCTCATCGGCTGAACTCGCTGCAGCAGTCGTCACCAACCAGCCGTGCGGACACAGCCAGCGGGTCAACAGCATTGCCTCCGCAATATTTTTCCGCCGTAAGAACCGCGCAGGGATCACCCACACCGGCGCATTGTCTCCGAGTTGATCGTGCAACCAATCGGACGCCGCAGCTACGGCCGCTGGGTCAGGGGACAACGTGAATTCTGCCGGATTCGGGAGCCATACCGATTGCTTTTTTGCATGCTTCGCTATGCCACGGAGGTCAAAGCGATTGATCGTGGCGAAAGCGACCTTTGCTCCCATGGAAAAGATCACATCTGCCACGGCATCGAGCGATTCGGCACCGGACGGGCCAAACTCCGGCCATCGGTTCCAGCGGTTTTCAAACCAGAAATCATGATGGTGGGAAACGAGCCGCACATGGGGCCGCGCGGCGGCGATGGCCAATTCCGAGGCAAGAATCAGATTCCTCGCCAGTCCCAGGTTATGCGCCCAGATCAGCGTTTCCTCTCCGTCGGCAACAATGCTCGCAAGCAATTGATGGAGGTCGGCACGAATCGTCGATGCGGGGTCGCCGGATTCTGAAAAATAGCCAACATTCGGATCCGTCACGACATCCAGATTGACGCCGCGGACACGCGACCGGAGCCGCTCTACCCAGCCACTATCCAGGGCCTCACCGACCAGTAACGTGATTCGTTGCAGAGAGGGATGTGCGGCGACGATATCCGGCACTGTGAGTTCGATGACGCGCCGAACGCCGCCGGGACGCAAATGGTAGTGAACGACAAGCAAATGGTGCGGGTGGATTTGCTGCACAGCAGACATTGCGCGACATTGGGAAGAAAACGTAGCAATCGATCAAGCATACAATCGCAAACTCGGAATAGTCGAGGTTGACCGATCCCTGATTGTCATCAAGGATCGGCAGCGAAATGGCTGATTTTTTCCAAACTGGATCCATCGCAACGCTTCACCGCCTGGGCAATCCCAACGTGGAAAAACTGGAATCCGACCTCCGTGCATTTGCCTCAGAGACACCCATCGCTCTTGTCTTGCCCTGCCACGTCAACGAACTCGGCACCACGGCGCTGAGGCACATCATCACCGAGTTGCAGAAGGTGGATTATATTTCGCAGATCGTGATCGGGATTGATGGAGCGAATGCCGCTGGCTGGCGTAAAGCCAAGGAGGTGTTCGGGCGCCTGCCGCAGGATACCGTGCTTGTGTGGAACGATGGGCCGCGGATGCGACAACTATTTGATACGCTTTCAAAATCGGATCTCCACGCAGGCCCTACCGGCAAAGGACGCAACCTGTGGATCTGCTTCGGATTCGTGCTCGCGAGTGAGCGGGCAAAAATGGTCGTGGTCCATGATTGCGACATCATTACCTACAGCCGCGAGATGCTTGCACGCCTGTGCTACCCGGTGGCCCACCCGAATCTAGGATTCGATTTTTGTAAAGGCTACAGCGCGAGATTTTCGACCAAACTCAACGGACGTGTGATGCGACTGCTTATCACGCCGCTACTGCGGTCACTGGAGACGATCATCGGTGTTCACGATTTTTTAGTTTACCTCGATACGTTCCGCTACCCGCTTTCCGGCGAGGTCAGTCTGGACTTGGACATCCTGCGCCGGATTCGGATGCCCTCCGATTGGGGTGTCGAAGTTGGTATGCTGGCGGAGGTGTTTCGCGTGAGTTCGCCCAAAGCGATTTGTCAGGTCGATATCGCGGAACGCTACGACCACAAACACCAGGAAATCTCAGCTCGGGACGCGACACGTGGACTGAACAAAATGGCAGTTGATGTTCTCAAGTGTATTTTCCGGACGCTGGCTGGCCAAGGGGTCAAGCTCGACACGGGATTGTTCGACACGCTGCTGAGTGCCTACATGCGCAAGGCCGAGGACACGATGCGCTTTTATGCAGCGGACGCAGAAATCAACTATCTAAAATACGACCGACACGAAGAGGAGTTGGCTGTTTCGACCTTTGTCCGGAGCATTCGTCACGCGTCCAAAGATTACCTCCACGATCCGCTTGGCGACCCGTTGATTCCGAGTTGGAACCGCGTCATTTCAGCGATGCCCGATTTCTTTGAGCGGATGAACGAGGCGGTCAAACTGGATAACAAATAGGTTTAAGTTTACCAAGCTACGCGGGTGATGCCGCCGACCAAGTCAAAATGCGAGTCCCGTGATAAAATGGAACACCGATACTGCCGGAGCTGCGCGGCGATCCAGACGTCATGCCACGGAATCGGAGTCCCATTG
>JBDNGG010000083.1:0-5598 GCA_041689405.1 Terrimicrobiaceae bacterium
CAGCGCAAAATCCCGCTCATGCCCGGCGTGCTCGTTGTCCTCCCACAAGCGAGTCGGGCAGCGAGTTCTCAACCCGCCCCGTTGTTTCCTCCTCCCGTTGCGTTAATCGTCCTTCACTATTATGCCCAAAAAGTTGTGTAGAAAGCTCAGGCTTGGCACCACCGGCTAATTTCCTAATCGCCCCTCCGGGTCTTAACTCAACATGCTCATGCACCGAAAACAGCGAGGAAGCCGAAAAATTGCTACTTCCGCTTGCCAAAACTCACACCCTGACTAAAACAAACTCCTATGCAATTTATTGACCTACTCGTTTTCGCTCAAGCAGACGCACCTCCAGCTCCCAATCCGCTGCTCCAGTTTTTGCCGCTGGTATTCATTTTTGTCATCTTTTACTTCCTGTTGATCCGTCCCCAGCAGAAGCGACAAAAGAATCACGTCAAACTCATCAGCTCCGTGGAGTCCGGGGACGAGATCGTGACTAACGCAGGGATTCACGGCACGGTCACCAATGTGAAAGACAAGACGGTTCTGGTCCGCGTCGCTGATAACGTCAAAATTGAATTTGATCGTTCGGCAATTGTCAGCATCAACCGCGGCGGAGTCGAATCGTCAGCGGCCAAACCCACTTAACCGCCCTCAGAAACGAGAGCGGTGGGAATCGCCGCTCCGCTCTCTCTGGTAAGTTCAATTAGAGACTCTGGCGGAGACGTAGAGGCAGGGAGATGGTGTGGGATTAAACCGATTATCCGAAGCATGTCGCGCCTTCTGGTAACTCTCCCCTCCGCAACCCAGGTGCTCTGCAGAAATCCCTTCACGACTTTGAGCGCGATCACAGCTGCGCTAGATCGCTCATAAAATCGCTGATCCGCACGTTCCGGACGTCGCCTAACCTTTGCGGACCGGGAGATGTAGCGTGCAGTATTCTTGGCCATCTGCTGTCACACGGAAATCGAGCTCAGGATTGCTGATTTCTGTGCGTTGGCACGTATGGCATTTATGCAGCGTTTCGTCGGAGAGCGTTAATTCTTCAAACTTTTTGCGCCGAAGAGTTGTTTTTCGCGCTTCGGTGGTTCGGCTGAAAAACTCAGGCCCGAAGAATAAAAGATAGTTTGAAAACGTGACCAGCAGTGCGAGACGCATGGTCCAGGTGCCCGCAAGTGCCTGGAGCAATAGCATTCCCACAGCGACCCATGCCAGCCATTTGATTTTCACCGGAAGGATGAAAAACAACAGGAGTTGAAAGTTGGGGTTCAACGTCGCAAAAGCAAAAAACACTGATGAATTGAGCAGCGCATTGTAGACGAGGCTTTCACCAGCAAAAAATGCCGCCACTGTGCATCCCACCATGCCAGTTAAGTAGAACAAGTTGAGCTTAAACGTGCCCCATTGGCTCTCCAGGTTTTCGCCGTAAATCCACATCAGCATTAATGCGAAGAAGATGAAAATCGGGCTCATCGTGGGAGGAATGAAAATCCACGTGAATAGCCGCCAGATCTGCCCCTGAGCGATCAGCTCCGGCGAAAGCTTGATCAGGTCCTGATAACCCGGGGATGCCAGCGTGAGGATGTAGACGAGCGCATTGAGGACTACGACGTAGCGGATGATTCCGGGAATCGCAAACGACGAAAACCGCCGCTCGAGTGCGTCAAGCCACTTCATGAAAGCAAATTTCTATCGGTCACCGGGCTGCAGAGGGAGTGATCGCGGCTGGCGTTGGCGCTGTAACCGGGACTGACGGCGGCAGAATGGTGACGTCGATGGATTTTGAAGCATCCAGGAATTGTTTCGCAACGCGGCGCACATCGTCCGATGTCACGGCTCCAATTTCTTCGGGACGTTTCGTGTAGTTGTTCATTCCGAGACCAAATAACTCGTCCAGTGCGATGACTTGTGCCATGGCACTGTCGCTTTGATTTCGGATTGCTTCGGCACCCAGAATCTTGCTTTTCGCACGGGTGAGTTCCTCGTCGGTCAATCCTTCCGCGGCAAGTTTTGCGATCTCAGCTTTCAACTCGGTCCGGACCAGCTCCACTTTCGCCGGATCGGTGCCGACATAGAATGCGATCATGCCGGGCGTTGGGCCGATGAGTTGCGCCGCACCCACGAAATACGCAAGTCCCAGCTGCTCTCGAATGCGGTCAAAGAACCGCGATCCCAAATCCGACGACGCGGTATCAATCAACTCCAATGTCGCTCGATCCGGGCTGAATAAATCCAATCCAGGAAATCCGACCATGACAACCGCTTGGTTCTTGTCCCGCTCTTCTGAGACCGAGCGGGGTTCGTTAACGGTGGGACCTGGAGGGAATTCCTCCACACGGGCCGGTCCGCTCAGAAGTTTGTCAAATGCTTTTTTTACCAGCGCGTAGACATCGTCCGCATTGACGTCCCCGAACACCGCAAGCACGCCGTTGTTCGCTGTGAAGGTTTGCTTGTGCATGGACACAACATCGTCGCGGGTCAGGGCGGTCACTGCACTCAGCGAGCCCGTGCCGCGCAGCGCATACGGATGCGATGCAAACAAGGACTCCCTGAGCAGATTGCGTGCGACCGCCGTGATCTGGTCTTCCTCCGCCTTGATCGCAGCAATCTGAGCACTGCGTTCTTTTGCCACTTCCGCATCCGGGAACGTCGGGTTGATGATGACATCCGCGAGGACATCAATGCCCAGTGCCACATCCGTCGCCAGCACGTCCACGTCCACGGTGATGCTGTTATTGCCGGAGGTGGCATCCAGCTGGCCTCCCACAGCTTCAATCGTCTCGGCAAGCTCGGCCGCTGAGCGCGAGGTGGTGCCTTTGATTAATGAATTGGCAAGCAGTCGGCTCACGCCATTCTTTTCCGGAGTCTCGGCGAGCAGTCCGCCTTGGAACACAGCAACCATGGAAACCAGTGGAATCCGTCGGTTTTCGCGAACAATAAGACGCAGTCCGTTGGGGAGGGTGAATGCTTTTAGTGTCTTATCCAGGTTTGCCTCGTCCGGGGCGACCTCGTTAAACAAGGAGCCCACCGGGTTGAGCGATGTGGTACTGACATTGTCCGGCCGGAGATACGTGCGGGCGACCCGCTGCAAGTCTTCGACGGTGGTCCTATTAATGGCATCAAGATAGTCTGCACTGAAGTTCAGGTTGCGCGTGAGGAGCCAGTTAGACCCGAGGTCCGATGCCTTGCCACGCATGGTGGTGAGCTGACCGAGTTGCGACGCAAGCAGTGATTTGCGTGCTTTTTCGAGTTCGCTTTCCGGGATTGCACCGTCTGCTTTCAAGCGCTCGAGTGTCGCGAGTGCCGCCGCCGCAACGGCTTCACGTTTATCGGGGTCACACACCGCCTGGATCGCAAATACCCCACCGTCTGCGAGTGCGTAGGAGCCTGCACCAATACCAAAGGCCAGTTGCTTTTCCTCCCGGATTTCGCGGTAGAGCGGGCTGCTGGCTCCACCACCGAGCACGGTGCCAAGCAAATCGAGAGCCGGCATGTCCTTATCAGTTACAGGAGGGATGCGCCACGACAGGCTCAATCGGGTGAGTTCCGTCGGGAATTCCTCGTGCGCGGTCCTGAGGCCGATCTGCTCCGCCTCACCGGGGATATACACAGGCTCCAATGCCACCTGCGGGTAATCGGCAAAAAATTCCTGCAATTGCTTGCGGATCGCTGCTGCATCCACATTGCCGACAATAGAAAAGAACATATTGTTCGGGACGTATCGGCGCTTGTAATACGCCATCACATCATCCCGGCTCAGTTTGTTAAATACATCGAGATACCCGATCACCGGATGACGATAAGGGCTTTCTGCGAACAATGTGCGGAACATGAGCTGGGAACCCACCCGGCTTGGATCGTCGAAGCCCATCGCAAACTCGCGCCGGATGACCTCCTGTTCTTTATCGTATTCGTCCTTGGGCAAGGTCGAGTTCATCATCGCATCAGCGAGGATTTCGACGGCTGTTGCTGCTCCCGAGGATGGCACATCGATCCAATAAACTGTTCGATCGAAAGAAGTATAAGCATTGAGATACCCTCCAAGGTCTTGCACCGAGCGCGCAAAATCGCCTGCACCGCGCCTCTCCGTCCCCTTGAAAAGCATGTGCTCGAGGATATGCGAGAGCCCGGCGCCCATCCAATCGGTTTCATGAATGCTCCCAGTTCCCACCCACGCCTGCACACTGGCGACGGGTGCACTCCGGTCCTCCTCAATGATCAGGGTGAGTCCATTCGGCAGGGTGGTCACTTCCGCCTTGCTGGATGGGATCCGAAGCGCGGACTGTTGAGCTGTGGCAGGTGCTGTCGCTGAAGCACTGGTGCTGGATTTTTCAGCGGCGGAGAGAGATGCAAGTGTCGCCATAAGTAAAAGAGAGGTTAGCGGAAGGTTCATATGGGAAGTTCGACCCCTTGGGTGGGGTTGGCGTTCGATTGTTTATTCCGGGGACGGAATGGATCAAAAAACGCCTCTTCAAAAGAATACCCTTTGCGGAATTCATCCAGCGTATCGTTGTCAGTTTTAGAAAATACACCCGCTTCCACGAGTCCAAAAACCAAATGTCCAAAATCTCCGGTCGTCCGAACGCCCCAAAAATCAAGCACCGTGACAGCCATCGGCCCAAACTCCTTGAGCGCATACAACCGGATCCCGTCCAGCAATTCCCCCGTCGGGATGTCTGTCGGTTCCGACCGGCGAGCCTTCCGTGTTTTCTTGATCGTATATTCGAGTGCGTCGCGGATGAATTCGTACGCTTCCGGTTGGAAACGGGGATCTTTTTTAACAATGGCGGTTACGGCTTCTTGAAAACTAACGGTCTGCATGGATATGGGACGGATTTTCGACTGGGATCGCGGTGTTTGTGCGGTGTAGTTTGACTGCCGCCCCTACGAGCAAGGCGCATACAATGCCAAGCACCAACGATCTTTCACTGCGTGTCAGTCTAAACATCGCGGTTACGGTAATCGCTTTACGCCTCGGCGCAAGGAAAGACGCGTTGGCGTCACGGCCATTCGCCCGAGCTACTTTTGAGCAGCGGCGTGTCGCTCCGCGGCAAATGGCCAGTTAACCACATCCCACCAAGCGGCAATGTATTCAGCACGCCGGTTTTGATATTTCAAATAGTAAGCGTGCTCCCAAACATCGAGGCCAAGCAGAGCGGTCTGGCCATCACCCAAGGGTGGGTCTTGATTCGGCGTATTGATTACCTCCAGATCCCCTTGCGGCGTGACGACAAGCCATGCCCATCCGCTTCCAAAGCGCTTCGACGCCGCTTCGCCAAACTTAATCTTAAACTCCGCGAAGGATCCAAATTTGGCGTCAATTGCCTTGGCCAATTCCCCCGTCGGCTCACCGCCGCCACCCGGTTTCATCATTTTCCAGAACAAGCTATGATTGTAATGCCCGCCGACGTTATTGAGCAATCCGGTCCGGATATCAGCCGGAGCTTCATCAAGTTTCAATAAGAGCTCTTCCGGCGACAACTTCGCGAGCTCCGGATGATCTGCCAAAATTTTATTGGCATTCGTGATATATGCCTGGTGATGCTTGCTGTGATGGATATTCATCGTTTCAGCGTCGATGAACGGCTCAAGCGCATCGGCCGCATACGGCAATGG
>JBDNGG010000084.1:0-3741 GCA_041689405.1 Terrimicrobiaceae bacterium
AAGAAAATGGCGGAATTGAACTCCATGAATGGGGACGGCACTACGATATTTCCTGGAGGAGAATGGGAAAGTGTCGGGCAGGGAGGAAGCGGGCCTAGGTGAAGCCGGTCAATCACTTCAAACCTGGGGGGGGAACGCCAAAGATTGGGATTTGAGGCTTAAAAGGCAAGGCCGGTGGAGGGTAGACTTGGACTGCCCACTTTCAAGAGGACAAACCATTTAATCAACTCAATCCGACAAAATTGACGAGGTGACGGGGCGTTTATCTGAGACTGCCCGGCGCAAAAATATGAAATGTACTGAAATTATTGAATTTAAAACTAATTAGAGGTTCGGAGGAGGCAAACTTGAGACGGCACTTGATCTTGAGAATTCCATCGGCTATATCGGCAGAAGTAGCAGCGGTTTGCGTAAACCGCCGCGATTTTCATCGTTAGCTCGTTTCGTTTTGGGCCTGGATCGACATTCCTGTGAACTGCTGGTCTCTCTCCGAGATCGCGGAATTCCCATGGATCGATTTCTCATGGTGGGCCGTCAGCACCTTTATCTTTCGCTTGAGGAAGCGAAAAACAGTTCGATTTTGCGTCCTTTTGCCGAAAAACTCGAGGGGTTGCGGAGTGCTTCGGGCGGATACAGTGAAGCGTTTTTGAGGGAATTGGGGGCTGGCGAGGTCGAATCGCTCGACTATTCCGGCTACGAGGGGGCGACTCTTCTGCACGATCTCAATCAGCCCGTTCCGATGGAATGGGAGCAAGGTTATGACCTGATCCTTGACGGCGGAAGTCTCGAGCATGTCTTTCAGTATCCGACCGCGCTGGCGAGCTGCATGCGGATGGTGAAGCGGGGAGGCCACTTTGTGACTATTACGCCTTCTAATAATTTTAGTGGTCATGGCTTATATCAATTCAGTGCGGAACTGTTTTTCCGTGTGTTTTCCCGTGAGAACGGTTTTTCCCTCCCGCTGGTCGCCTTAGCCGAGGCGAGGAGCGGAGGCCGGATCTATCGCATTGACGACCCGGCGAAACTCCGGCACCGGGTTCTCTTTGGAGGCAAGGGACCGCTGATACTTTTGGTTGTCGCTCGGCGCGACGAGATTTGTCCACTCTTTACCAACTCTCCGGTCCAGAGCGACTATGCGGACGTTTGGCGGTCTGGGGCGGGTTCCCACGAGAGCCCAAAGCGAAGATTAGCGACGCTTCGAGGGATCTTGCCGTTTTCCCTTCTCCAACGCTACGATCTCTGGCTCATTGAGCTGCGTCGTCGGCGCGAAGCATCTCGCGGCGTCAATCCGGTGAATTCCGTGGCTGAAGCGTTTCATGATGTTAAAGACCGCCATGTTTAAGAACTGGAAAACCTACCTTCCCTTTTTCCCGGTCTGGCCCGAAGTCGCCGACTTGGAAGGGATTCGCGTGCCGATCCGTGATTCCCCGTTTCCGCCGCGTTTGCGACGGCACCTTCTCAGGGGAGGTTACGAGGTGGCGGAACGCGCCCTGGTTTTGGAATTCGTTCGTCCTGGGGACCACGTTCTTGAAATTGGGGCTTCGTCGGGCGTTCTATCGAGTTTCCTGTGGCGTCAAGTGGGGGAGTTCGGTCGCGTCATCAGTGTCGAGGGGAACCCGACCTTGCGAATGGGTTTTGAAAAGCAGCAACGCTTGAATGGTTTCACTGGTGAATGGGTGGAGGCCGTTTGCTGGCCCACTTGGGATCGGGAACCTCCGGAAGAAACGCGTCTCTCCGGTCTCGCCATAGATGAGAACCCCTTGGGATCTGTCGTGGCTGCCGGCTCTGCTCGTGCGAATACGGTTTGGAAGACCGCCGGCCAGGTGTGTTTGGAGGCGGATTTGAAGCCGACCGTCCTCGTGATGGATATCGAGGGAACTGAAAAGGTCTGGATTGAGTTCGCGCCCCGCATCCCGGGAAGCGTCCGGGTCGCCATCGTCGAATTTCATCCCGATTTGGTGTCCCCTTCAGTGGCGGGCGCTTCCGCTCAGGCGTTGATCGACGAAGGCTTTTCGGTTCGGGGGATCAGCGGAACGGTTCTCGCTTTTGCCCGTTGAGCGCCTCTCTCCCAATCCCCAACGTGACATGAATCCCAGCTCCCTCGTATCCCACTACCTGGACGAAGTCGTCAGCCTCCTCCAGTCCGTGGAGCAATCAGCAGTCGTCGAAGTGGCGGAAGTGTTGCGGAGGATCTGCCGCTCGGGTGGCACCGTCTTTGTTTGCGGCAACGGAGGCAGCGCCTCCACCGCCTCCCACATGGCCTGCGACCTCTCCAAGAATGTGGTCACCACCGATCACGGCAGGCTACGGGTCGTGAGCCTCAACGACAACCTGGCTCATTTTTCCGCCATCGCCAACGATCTCGACTACTCGGAAGTCTTCGTCGAGCAGCTTCGGAATCTGATGACAGACCGCGACGCCCTCTTGGCCATCTCTGCCAGCGGCAATTCCCCGAACGTGGTCAAGGCCGCCCGGTTCGTTCGCGATCTTGGCGCCCCGGTCGTGGGGTTCACAGGATTTAACGGGGGTGAACTCGGAAAGCTCGCCTCCCCGGTCCTGCATGTGCCGTCCGACAACTACGGACCGGTCGAAGACCTGCACCTCGTGTTCAATCACCTCCTCGTTGTGGTTCTCCGCGCCCTGCTCAGCGAATGAAAGACAAGCTCAACTACTTTGACTTTTCGTTTTCGCAGGTCGTGGAGAGACGATTGGTTTTCATCCGCGTCCCGACGCAGCCGTGGAACTGGCCGGTGGAGTGGGCCATCAATCTTTCCCCTCGGATCCAGCAGTATTACGAGTCGATCGGTCTTGTTTACCTTTTCCCGGCCCAGAATCTCCGGGTTGTTCTTGAAAAATGAATCGCCGGAAAAATTGATCGTGACGCATTGATCATACCACCAGGGCATTCCTCTCTTCCTTTTTGGCCCCTTTTCTCCGAAATTCGGAGTCCACGCCCTTAACCACCGTCTCATCCAACCGTGCTTAGAAACTTCCTCCACCGCTGGCGAATCATTCTCGCCGACCGCATCCGTTTCTCCGCAACGGTTCGCTGGGTTATCTTTCACTGGCAAGTGAAGGCGGCAATCTCGCGCGATCCAGCAACCACGGTCAAGGGGATCGGCGCGATCCACAGGCTCTGCCGCGCCGCACGACTCGAGGTCCGCTAGGTCCAGATAAACGACGTTGAAAGACGAATGAAGAGGATCGCGGGGGAACTCGATCTCGTCGAGGCAACTCCGCTGCTCATCGAGGAACCGGGCGACATTATTCGGAAGGCAGCCATCCTGAAGCCCTTCGACGAATCCACCGGGGAAAAGGGCGCGATTTTCATTTCCTTCGAGTATGAATGGGCCAAGCTGCTGTTGGCGAGAAACCGAGAGGAGTTCGCCCGCCGGTATCAGATTATCGTTTCGCCGACCTGGACCCCGCCCCATAGTGCCCGGAATCTCCTCTTTCCGCGGATTTGGCCGGGACCGGTCTATTGCCTGATCAGCAATCAAACCGACCTCGAAACCTTTCCCCGACTTTCGGAAAACTACCGCATGGTGGAACTCTACGCCTCCAGTTGGGTCGATCCGGACTTGTTCCATCCCCGTCCCCGTGCCGAACGCGACATTGATTTGCTCATGCTGGCCAATTTCGGCACCTACAAGCGACATCATGTCCTCTTTCGTGCGCTCCGAGATCTTCCGGCCGATTGGCGAGTCGTTCTCGTCGGCCAGCCCAATGGCGACCGCACCG
>JBDNGG010000085.1:0-2619 GCA_041689405.1 Terrimicrobiaceae bacterium
TGACGGATCCGTCCACATCTACTCGAACAATGGCGACAGCCTGAAACGTGCCAAGGAAATCATCACCGGCATGACCAAGGAAATCGGCGTCGGCGAGGTCTATCAGGGCACTGTCGTCTCGATCAAAGAGTTCGGCGCATTCGTAGAAGTCCTTCCCGGAAAAGATGGCTTGGTCCACATTTCTGAACTCGCTGACTTCCGTGTCAATAAAGTCGAGGACGTTGTCCGCGTCGGCGATGCGGTTTGGGTCAAGTGCATCGGAGTCGATGACAAAGGCCGCGTGAAACTCAGTCGCAAAGCTGCGATGAAGGACCGCGACCAAGAAGCCGCTGGCCAACCGGTCGAAGAAGCAGTCGCACAATAAAAATTCTACAGCGACAGGGTTTCCCTTAGAATCCTGTCGTCGGGAAAAATTCCCACCAAAAACACCGCCCCGGTATCTCTGATACCGAGGGCGGTTTTTTTGTTTTGATGGCGACCTCTGCGACCTCAACGCGTGGATGTGACAGAACTGGCGCAATTTGGTTTTTGACCTTGGCCAGATGTTTGATTTCGCTACCTGAAAATCATGACTCAGGCGAATACGCGCACAGTTCAGGAATACATCGATGAAACGCCCAATTGGTCGGATGGCACGGGCGTGTCCGCGACGCCAATGACGGTCGTCCAATGGCGAATCTGGATGCTTGCGACCGCTGGGAAATTTTTTGAGGGATGGGTCGTCTTCATGACGGGTGTGGCTCTGCCGCTTATCGTGCTGGAGTTTGATCTGACCGCCGCAGAGAAGGGAATGGTGGGTGCTGCCACGTTGTTTGGGATCTTGGTGGGGGCAACGGCGCTCGGAAGTATGGCGGATCGCTATGGTCGTAAGGCGATGTTCATCGCCGAGATGATGCTCTTTGTGGTATTCCTCGTTTTGGCGACCATGAGCACCAGTTTGATCTGGCTCGTGGTTTGCCTGTTTGGTCTTGGGCTCGCGCTGGGCTGCGATTACCCGACTGCCCATATGGTGATTTCCGAGAGCATCCCGAGCAACTACCGCGGACGCCTGGTGCTGGGCGCATTTGCTTTTCAAGCGGTGGGCGCTCTGGTTGGAACCATCATCGGGTTCTTCATTCTGAAAATGTATCCCGACATCAGAGACTGGCGTTGGATGTATGCGTCAGCAGTGATTCCGGCGTTTCTGGTGGTGATAGGGAGGTTCTTTATTCCGCAAAGTGGACATTGGTTGGTATCCCGTGGTCGCATCGCTGACGCCGAACGAGCGCTGGGCGTTCTGCTTCATCGTGTGCCGAAATATCCGAAACACATCCGACTCCGCGATCCGGACGTCGATGGAAATGGAGTGAGCCGGCGGCGGGTCGGTTCTTATGCGGACCTTTTCACAAAAAAGAAAAGCCGCCGTGCTACGATCCTGGCCTCCGTGCCATGGTTCCTCCAAGACCTCGGAACCTATGGCATTGGGATTTTTACCCCCACGATTCTTGCAGCTACGATCGGTGTGTCAAATGCCAGCGACCCACGCAATCTGGCACAGGTCATCCATGAGGGAATGCTGGCCGCCAAGGGCGCCGCGATCATCGATGTCCTGTTGATCGTAGGTATTGTTGCGGCCATTGTGCTGGCGGATCGGGTGGGACGGATTCGGTTGCAGGTGTTCGGATTTGTGGGGTGTGCGTTTGGATTGCTGGTAGCCGCACTGTCGGTTCATTTTACTGGATCGACTCAGATCATACTCATCTTTACCGGGTTCATGATTTTTAATTTCATGACCAACCTTGGCCCGAATGCGATGACCTACCTGCTTGCGGGCGAGGTTTTTCCCACCCATTCACGTGGCATGGGCGCTGGTTTCGCGGCATCCTTTGGGAAGATCGGGGCGGTCATGACGGCGTTTCTTTTCCCGATCCTTCTCAACGATATCGGCATCTCGATGCTGCTCTATATCTTAGTCATTACCTCGCTGGTTGGCGCGTGGGTCACTTGGCGATTCCGCATTGAGACCGCCGGTGTGAGCCTGGAAAAAATTGGGTTGGAGTAGAACCCACTGCAAGGCACGTTATTCCGCGCCAAGCAGTTGTTCCAATTCGTCCACCCGTTTTCCAAACAATTGCAATGCTGCATCGACAGGACCGGGGTTCCGCATATCCACTCCCGCCGCGCTGAGGGTGTCGATCGGGAACCGGCTTCCGCCGCTTTTCAAGAATTCGAGATAGCGCCCGGCATCGCCCGTAGCGAGGACCTGCTCCGACAGTGCCACCGCCGCACTGATACCTGTGGCATATTTGTAAACATAGAACGCGTTGTAAAAATGCGGGATCCGCAAACACTCGATCTGAAGTTCCTCGTCCAATGTGAACCGGGGACCAAAATATTTGTCGAGCAGCGACTGGTATGTCGATTTGATGGTGTCCAAGGTCAGTGCCGCACCCGACTCCTCGATCTCGTGGGTTAACTTTTCAAATTCCGCGAACATCATCTGACGGAATAGCGTGCCCCGTAGGTCATCGATCTGTCGGCTAATGAGGTATGCCTTCATCCGAGGATCTGTCGTCTCGTCGATGAGGTGTTTGGTCAAAAGCATTTCGTTGAACGTGGATGCGACCTCCGCGAGGAAAA
>JBDNGG010000086.1:0-3282 GCA_041689405.1 Terrimicrobiaceae bacterium
ACCTCTACCGACGAGAGCCAAGCGATCCCACCGAGGATCTCCTCAAGCTTGGAAGCGAGAGAGGACTCCAGGTTCTTGGCGTCTTGAGGTTTCATGTTCACAGCGATTCAATGTTCACGAGTTCCGTGAACATGTTTTTTAAGTGAACATATTGCAAGCTTTTGTTCATCCGTCTTCCTCCCCCATTTAAAATCCAACATCCACCTTTGAAAATCTCCCCTCTCTCCACATCCCAACCCGGCTCATGCTGCATGAGCTGGATCGCCGGTTGCTCGACGAGGTGGTCTTCGGTGTAGGAACTCAATCGAAAAGGGGCAGTTGCTGTTGAGGCGGTAAATGCGGCAAAGGCAGAACGCCGATTATCACCCAAGGGTTCGGAGAAAATCCGTGGAATTCCTTCAACGTCCCGAGGAAGAAATGCAGGTCCGTCCTCAAGAATTCTTCGAGGTATTTCTGCCGGACCTTTGCCAACGCCAATGACTCGTCGCCTCCGGAACCCCGCAGGCAGTTGTGATAGAGTTGGCCCGCTTCCCAATCCAGCACCTGTAGCTCTCTTCTGTTGCCCTCCGCGTCCTCGAATCGGTATGAGAAGTTATATGGAAGCTTTGGCATCAGATTAAAAGTCTGCCGCCACTGCTCATCGTCGAACAATTCTCCTTGAGATGCACTTTCGCGCATCGCCGCCACTTTTGCTTCGTCCCAATTTCGCTCGCAGGGTTCCCAGATGAAGTCGAGAATCCGCGTCGGCTTGAACAAAGCTAGGGACATAGTGTTTTTCTTGGCTCCATCGAGCAATGGCCGCATCTGGCTATAAACAGTTACGTTTCTGAGCACTGTCCGCCGCTCTCTCCAATAGTCGGCAGTGTCGAGGTGATCCACGGGAAGCATCGCCTTTGCGTCCGTTGGATGAAGGGTCTCCGGGCGCGGATCCGAAGTGGATTTCTTGGCCTCCAATTCCACCCAGTCAAACTTCCGATATTGTTCCGTTTCACCAAGCCGACGGAACGGCACCGGATAGAGCCTGATCCAAGAGCCATCCGCCCGGATTCCAGCCGTGCAAACCGTCTCGCCGTGCTTGCGGGACAAGGTCGGATACGTCTTTACCGTAATCAGAATTCGTTCCCGTGCCATGGTCCGTTGATTTAGAGATGCGTCGCCTTCAATTGTTTTCCACCGCTTGCTTCCAGCGCCACCGCCACGCAGTGCCGGTGGCATTGATGCGGATGCAGTTCAAAACAGGTCAGCGCCACGCTCTCACCACTTTTGATCCATGACCGGATCGTTGCCAATGCGTCGGTTTGAAGTGGCAGGCTGTCCCGTTCGTAGGCCTCGAAAAGCGCATCGTAATCCGCTTGGATTTTCAACTCCCGGCGTTCTTCAGACGGGATGCCGAGTTCTGGCATGTGCTCATAGCGGATTCCCAGACTCTCACAGGCCGTGCGCAGCGTGCTTTTGGAAAACCCGTATTTCCGACTCAGCGGGTTCCGTCGGACGTCGCACAAAATCGTCACCCCGGCTTGCAACAGTTGGTTGAGATAGGTTTCCAAACATTTCCCCTCGTAACCGATCGTTAGCAAGCCAGCCGCCGCCTTCGCTGGACGCGCTTTCGCCACGTTTTCCCTCTCCGCCTTACCTTTCAGCACTTTTTCCACGATCTCGCTGCGGGTGGCATAGTAGGGATACTTGCGGTAAACCTCTGCGACTAGATCATTGCCCCGCAACTCCGCGTGGTCCTTGTTGAAACGCGCGGCCACCAGCGGATTGACCGATCTTTTGCGGATGGTCGTGCGCCCCTCGTCCGTCAGCTTCCATTGGTCCGCGCTGTCCACCAGCAACCCCTTCTCGACCAGCCTCCGCTTGTCCGCATACGACGAAAACGAAAAGCAGCCGAACTTGTAAGGCACGAACTCGTAACTCGGCGTCGCCTCCTTCCGCGTGTAGAGGAAGAGCAGTTTTTGAAAATCCGTGGGTGCCACCTGCCCGCCAAGGGCATCCAACAGTGTGAGAAGCACGCGTTGTCGTTCAAATAGCATGGTTTTGGTATCTGGCGGAATCCTACGCATCCGAACAGCGCTTGAAAAGCCCGAATCGAATCCGCTCAGCCACCGCTCCATCAATCGCCTCCATCGGCAGATACGGATTCAGCCAATTCAGCGCGGGACTCGTCCGGGTCATCTTCATTTCTTCCCTTCGACGTTCAATGTTGGAAGTTCGACCTGTCCTTCGTAGCCATGGCAAAGACGGATGTTCGATGTTCCGTTCTCCCCAACTCATACTGCATGAGCTGGATCGCCGGTTGCTCGAATCGTTAGGTCGCGTGCTTTTCGCGACCAACTCAGGAGAAACTGCGCAAGAGAAAGCGATCCACCCAACGACGCGGAAGCAGCAAGTGTCTTCGGCACTTCGATTTCTCTCTTAGCAATACTTGGGGACGACAAATATCGCTCGTAGTCAGCCGGGGTGTCGTCGCGTTTAAGTCGTAAAGGCGTCATTAGAAGGATCGTGGATGGTGGTATCGTCGATTACTCCGCATGAGAAACTGGTGCAATAAGCTTCGGCAACAGTAGGTCGCGAGTTTGGCGAAGAGTTTGGTTGCGGAAAATGAGGTTCTGCTGTTGGGAGATCGAGTTTTCGAAAAGCATTGAGAAGCGAATAATTATGTCTTTTGGCGGCAAGACAAGCGGGTAGTCTTTCAATACTTTCCAATCGGTGCGCGGCATCTTGGAACCGTTCGACGTGGCGGTGGCGTGTGCTACGAAGGCTTCGGTGAACACGCACGAAGTCACCAAGGCGCGATGTTCGGGTTTCTTTGAACGGATGACGATGGTGTCTGCCGAGCAAATCCCAGCGAATGGCGCGGCCGAAACCTTGTGGAAGTAGGGACGAATCTTGCCGAAGAGGACTTCGCCGCGTTCGAAGGTGAGTTTGTTGGATCCTAGCTCGGTTGTTTCCTCCCATGCGTCGAGGGCGAGCGACTGACGTGGAATATGTTCCAATCCGACGTAGGGCACGGGCTGATCGAGTTCGCCTTTGGGAATACCTCGCCGCATTTGATCCGCGAGTTCTCCCAAGGTCTTCACCTCCCACCCTTTCGGAATCTTCCCAAGCGCGGAGTCAACGAGCTTCACAATTTTGTGGCCGGGGAAGCGGAAGTGGACGAACCACTCGCGGTAGAGGGATTGCGCCATCTCCTCCAGGATCTTGATGCGGCACAGGTTGTTCTCGATCAGGTCGTCGTAGGCCGAGAGGATGCCCGCGATCTTGCGTTGGGTGGGGAGTGAG
>JBDNGG010000087.1:0-8945 GCA_041689405.1 Terrimicrobiaceae bacterium
ATCAAAAAACATGAGGCCGGATTGCATGTAAAAACGGCTGGCACAACATGGCTGGAGGAAGTCATCGGGCTGGCGGAGTCCGGGGGAACCGGGTTGGCGATCGCGAAAGAAATTTATACCAGCGCCTGGCCGCACGCGCCGGAGCTCATTGCTCCTTACGCACCAGTGGTCGATATTGATATTGCCTCCCTGCCATCACCGGAAGTCGTCTCCGGATGGAGCGCCGAGAGGTATGTGGCGGCATTGCGCCATGACCAAAGCTGTGCGGATTACGACCCGCAGTTCCGGCAATTTCTGCATGTTTCGTTCAAAATCGCCGCAAAGATGGGCGGAAAATTCACCGATGCCCTGGTGGAAAACCGGGAGACCATCGAGCGCAACGTGACCCATAACGTGCTCCAGCGCCACCTCCTTCCGATTTTTTCGTAAGCCTGCTTCCCCAAACGCGGAAATCACCAGGGCACGAAGCTTTTTCTCCTTTTGTTGCGTCGGCAAAAGGCGATAATCATCACATGATTATTGGCGTTCCACGCGAGATTAAGCCACAGGAAAACCGAGTTGCGTTACTGCCCTCGGCTGCGTATCAGCTCATCAAACGCGGCCATGCGGTTGTTGTTGAGAAGTCAGCCGGGGTCGGCGCCGGATTCCCGGATGCGGACTATGAAACTGCGGGAGCGAAGTTGGTGGACACGCATGAAGCCGTCTTTGCAGAAGCGGATCTCATCGTGAAAGTAAAAGAGCCGCTGGCTTCCGAATACGGCTTAATCCGTCCCGGACAATTGCTTTTCACCTACCTCCACCTTGCCGCAAACCGGCCCCTCACCGAGGCACTCATTCAGACGGGT
Source organism: Terrimicrobiaceae bacterium (assembly GCA_041689405.1). Lineage (GTDB taxonomy): Bacteria > Verrucomicrobiota > Verrucomicrobiia > Chthoniobacterales > JAATET01 > JBDNGG01. Next base: position 846 of record JBDNGG010000087.1, read on the forward strand.
GCCACGTGCATCGCATACGAGACAGTGGAGGTGAATCGACGCCTCCCGTTGTTGGAACCCATGAGCGAGATTGCCGGTCGGATGTCGATCATTGTCGGAGGGTATTTCCTCGCCAAACATGCGGGAGGCAAGGGCGTGCTGCTTGGAGGCGTGCCCGGCGTGCTTCCCGGTCGGGTCGTGGTCATTGGCGGCGGCACCTCCGGCGTGAATGCGGCCCGGATGGCGACCGGCCTTGGCGCTGACGTGACGATCTTGGAAGTCGATCTTGAGCGGATGCGATTCCTCGATATCACGATGCATACGCATACGTTGTTCTCGAGCGAGGCAAGCCTGCTGGAGCTTCTTCCCACCTGCGACCTATTGATCGGGGCCGTCCTTGTTCCCGGAGCAAAAGCACCGAAGCTGATCAAACGGGAAATGTTGCGCCTGATGAAACCCGGCAGCGTCCTGGTGGATATTGCTATCGACCAGGGCGGGTGTGCTGAGACGTCACGTCCGACCACACATGACGAGCCGATCTTTTTTGAGGAAGGCATCATGCATTATTGTGTCGCCAACATGCCCGGTGCTTATGCCCGCACGGCGACCCAGGCGCTCGCAAATGTCACCCACCGCTACATCGAATCCATCGCTGACCATGGGCTCGAGGGTGCGTGCGAACGGCAGATCGGACTGAAACTGGGAATCAATGTGATGGGAGGAAAGCTCACGTTCCAGACTGTCGCCGATGCTCACGGGATGCCGTGCTCACCGATCCCGTTTTGATCTCCGGACTTGATCGCCGGGCATTCTGGCTTACGCTGTCAACTCACACGTCAACCAAACTTTAAAAATACAACATTATGGCCTACGAACTACCCACTCTCCCGTATCCGACCAACGCGCTGGAACCCCACATCGACACTAAAACGATGGAAATCCATCACGGAAAGCACCACGCCGCATACGTTAACAATTTGAACAAAGCGCTCGAGTCCGCACCCGAGCTCGCAGACAAATCCATCGATGACCTCATCGCGGATCTCGCAGCAGTGCCCGAGGCGATCCGCACAGCAGTCCGCAACAACGGGGGTGGTCATAGCAATCACACGTTTTTCTGGACCATCATGAGTCCCAACGGCGGCGGCGAACCCACTGGAAAGCTTGCGGAAGCAATCACGGCCACCTTTGGCAGTTTCGATGAATTCAAAGCCAAACTCGAAGCCGCTGGCACGACCCGTTTCGGCAGCGGGTGGGCATGGCTCAGCGTAAAACCCGATGGTTCGCTCTGCGTCTGCTCGACTGCGAATCAGGACAGCCCGCTCATGACTGGCACCGTCGAATGCCCGGGCACGCCAATCCTCGGCATTGATGTCTGGGAGCACGCCTATTACCTCAACTATCAAAACCGCCGTCCGGATTACCTCAAGGCCTTCTGGAACGTGGTCGATTGGTCCAGAGCCGACTCGAACTACGAAGCTGCCAAGGCGTAATTCTCGTAAAGCAAATACTCACCGCATTTCGGGGACGGTCGCAGGGCCGTCCCCGTTTTCGTATTCTAAAACTAGATTTCCGCACGCACTCATGGCACAGCTCAATTCCAATTACCTCAAGCTCAAGGCAGGCTATCTGTTTCCTGAGATCAACCGCCGCGTCAAATCTTACTGCGATGCCAATCCCGATGGCGCCGCGCGGCTGATCCGATGCGGTATTGGCGATGTCACCGAGCCTCTGCCTGCCGCAGTGCGTGCGGCGATGCACAACGCGGTGGATGAACTCGGCGATCGCAGTTCCTTCCGGGGATACGGCCCGGAACAGGGGTATGACTTTCTGCGGGATGCCATTGCCGAATCGGACTACCGGTCCCGGGGACTAGAAATCTCGGCAGATGAGGTTTTTGTTTCCGATGGATCAAAATGCGACTGCGGGAATATCCTGGATATCTTCGGCTCTGAGAACCGGATCGCCGTTATGGATCCCGTTTACCCCGTCTATGTAGACACCAATGTCATGGCAGGCCACACGGGTGAACCGAATGATGCGGGAGTCTACCCCGGGCTGGTTTACCTCGAGTGCACGGCTGAAAATGGATTTGTCCCGGAAATCCCGACCGAGCGCGTGGACTTGGTCTATCTCTGCTACCCGAACAACCCGACTGGTACATCCGCGACCCGGGATCAACTCGCCCGCTGGGTGGAATATGCGCTCGCGAACGATACGATCCTATTGTTCGACGCGGCTTATGAGGCCTATATCAAGGATGAGGACGTGCCACATTCGATCTACGAAATCGAGGGAGCGCGCAAGTGCGCCATCGAATTCCGGAGCTTCTCGAAAAACGGCGGATTCACGGGCGTGCGATGTGCGTTCACGATCGTGCCCAAAGAGCTTGAATGCACGACCGACACGGGCGAGCGCCGCCCGCTGCACCCGCTTTGGAACCGCCGATTCAGCACGAAGTTTAATGGCGTGAGCTACGTGACCCAACGGGGAGCAGAAGCATTGTATTCCACGGAAGGAAAAGCGGAAGTTGCTGCGCTCGTGGACCACTACATGGGCAACGCGGCAATTTTATCTGAAGCGGTCCGTGCCTGTGGGCTTGCGGTTTTTGGAGGAACCAATGCACCGTATATATGGGTGAAAGCCCCGGCAGGGTTCACCAGCTGGGATGTTTTCGACAAAGTCCTCGGGGAAGCCAATGTGGTAGTCACCCCCGGCAGCGGGTTTGGCCAAGCGGGCGAGGGATATTTCCGGATCTCCGCGTTCAACAGCCGCGAAAACGCACTTGCAGTCGCACGCCGGTTTCAGGACCTGACTTGGTAAGCCGCTTTAAGTGACGCCCTCGCATGGATTCAAACCGCAACTACAGGATCGCCACTTTTAGAAATCGTAAGTCGTCAGCGGAGAACCTCAATCTCTGGGAATTCATGGGATATCGACCGCCTGAGCGAGTTCCTCGATGCCCATTTGATGCACTTCTACCGCTGATTTACAGAAAAATCTTTGTGTCCCAAAGCGGCCTTACCCCAAGTTTCTTACAGAGTGGACTGATTTGATAAAACCCACCGAAAACAGCGAGGAACCCAAAAAAAGCCCCGGCTGGACTGCAGCCGGGGCACAAGAGGATCTCTCAGTTACCAGTTAGAGATTCTTTAGGAAACTGCGGAGCATCCAGAGCGTCTTCTGATGGGTTTGGACGCGGGCTATCACAATGTCCTGAGTTTCGAGATCACCAGCTTTTTCTGCGGCTTGCCGGACACCCAGCGCAGTGGAAACCACCGTCTCGTTGCAATCTATAAGATGCGCGACGAAGTCTTTAGCGGGCGCTGCTGAGCACGCCATTTCGCTGATACTTGATTCCTTCGCGAGCGTGGCCAGGCCGCCGATGGCGAGGACGTCCAGCGCACGGAGACGCTCGGCAAGGTCATCGACTGCAGTAAACAACTCCTCGTATTGGGCTTGAAATGCCACATGGAGTTGGAAAAAGTTAGGTCCTTCTACATTCCAGTGGGCGAGATGGGTCTGGCCCATCAGAGCGTAAGAATCTGCAAGCAGTGTTTTAAGGCCGGAGGTGACTGCGTTTGATTTTGTGGTAGAGGGTGCTGTTTGAGTGCTCATATTAAAATACTATCGCCTAATATCCATTCTTGCGCAAGGCAGCATTCTGGCGTCAGGTATGCCTCACTGCAATGGGACGTACACTGTGTGATTGGTCGAAACGCGACATAGAGAAAAAGGCAGACAAGCTCTATGAGTTAGTCCGCAACCCGGAATTTGTGTGTCGCAAATGTGCGCGTGTGGCAAACCGATACGACGTGCTGTGTAAGCCGAAGCGAATGCCCGCTTCGCCGCAAATCAAAGATTCCTGAGGTCCTTAGGTCGCGTGGATGAGTTACTCCGCGTCCGGTGGACCGCCCTCGAATCCGTGGAGCTTTTTAGTCTTATCTGGAATCGTTAAGACCTTGTAAATGCACCACACGAAAAGGATTGTCACGGAGCTGACCGACCCGAGCATGACTATCCATCCTCCCAGCGTCATTGAACACCTTTCTTACTGGAATTCGGCTTATAGGCTGATGCCCGGGCGATCAACAGCGCGCTGAACAACCCAAACGCGACCACCAACATGACGCTAAACCACGCGACGGGATTGGGCTCAACGATCAAATCACGTATGTAACCGCTCATTTCAGGGGATCCTCCCGCAAGGTTGAAGCCGAATAGATTCTCCACTACCCAAAGAAAAAACACGACCAGAAGAAACAGCGGACAAACCCACAGCATGATTGGCCGGAAGATCCGCGGGATCGCGATGGCAGAACCGACGCGGGCTTCATTCAATCCGCGATCCACGCCCAAACCCCAGGAGAACACGAGGATCTGGGCGGATGCCAGGATGAAAATCAAAAATGTTCCGACCCAAAAATCCAGCGTATCTAGCGCCTTCAGGTCCTTGCTGAAATAGACTACGAATCCACTCCCGCCAGCGGTGATCAGCCCGAGCATGGCAACGGATTGTTTTCGTCCAATTTTCAATACCTCTTCCAGAAAGGCAATGCCCGGTTGGAGCATCGAAAGTGAACTGGTGACCGCTGCAAGAAACAACAAAAAGAAGAAAAGAAATCCAAAGACCGCACCAAACGGCATCTGTGAAAACACCATGGGTAGCACGTTGAATCCCAAGCCGAAGGTCCCCTGACCGACCACACCTGCCACCCCAAGAAACGCGACGCCAGCCGGGAGCGTAATTAATCCGCCAAGTCCAACCTCGCAAAACTCGTTGGCACTCGTCGCCGAGAGTCCGCTCAACACCACATCGTCGCGCCGGGAAAGATAACTTGCGTAGGTCAGAATCACCCCGAATCCGACGCTCAGAGAAAAGAAGATCTGCCCGGCTGCGGCAAGCCAGAGCTGGGGTTTGCGTAGTTGTTCCAGCACACCCACCGAACGCACTCGAACGGTGTCCGGACTCGCAGCGGCGGAAGCTTCCGCCTTGGATATTGCGACCGTGCCGAGGAGCTCGCGGCTATTCGCCCATTGGCCATCCACCGTCCGTTCCTCGAGCATCACTTTGACCGGGTTCCACATGAATCCGAGGCCATTATTGACGTTATTGTCGGGGATGGTTGGGTCGGGCGTTCCCAGGGTGAGCACGCGAATGAGAATAATAAACGCAATGACCACCAGGGCAGGCATGGCGTATTTGCAAAACCATTCGATGCCTTTGGTCACACCGCGATAAATCAAAATAAAATTCAGCACAAAAACCGCGATCAGAAATCCCCCTACATGATCCAATCCAAATCCCCATGCGGAACTATCGGCAGCGACTCCAATGAAATCCCCGAAGAACGCACTGGCATCCGCGGCTGTAGCAAATTCCATGTTTCCAAATAGAAAATTCACCGCATACCCCAGGCACCAGGCCTCGATCACCACATAATACATGTAGATCACGACGGGAACCGTGACGCCGAGCACCCCAAAATATTTTGCCCAGCGGCGTTTCACGCAGGCGTGGAAAGCACCGGCAGCGGAATGGAATCCATTCTGTCCTGCATACCGCCCCATCGTCCATTCCGCCCAGCAAATCGGAAGTCCGATGATGAGCAGTGAAACAAAATAAGCGATCATGAACGCCCCGCCACCGTATTGAGCGGCCTGTCCGGGAAAACGAAGGAAATTGCCCAACCCGACAGCACTACCAGCCACCGCAAGAATCACTCCCAGTCTAGAACTCCATCCCTCCATGTGCGACGTCATGGAGTGCATTGTTTATGTGACGTGCCGGATGGAATCAATATTGATTTGTAAATCCGGTTGCGATCACCTTGAGCCGACCCGATTCAACGGAAATATCCTCACGTCCACTCCGGGGGACTGGCTCGAGTGGTCCGGAGGCTGCGTGATTCCTTCGAACCCCGCCTGTCGGATCGGCTCCGGGCACCAGCTGGGCGCATCGGCATTGGCGATCTCATACGGCCGGTGCCAAACTTCTCCGGAATACAAGACGCCATTCTTTTCCGAAAACAGGCGGTATCTTTCGACTAAGAACTCCTCCAACGATCCCACCACGGCGCGATGGACTGGTCCTTGAGCACGGTATTCATAGTGCGATGTCGCCGGTGCACCGGCGCGGCGACAGTCGTAATAAATAAAGTCACTCTTAGGCCCCATTTGTGCCCGCATTTTAGCACGGAAATATGGCAGTCGAAAAATAGTCCGTGCGATAGCAACAGCGATCGGTTGGTTGCAATCCAGTGAGTAAAACCACACACCCGGCCGACCCGCAGCATCCCGCACATAGGTTCTCACATTGAGCTCTAAAAAGTCTGACACCCACGGCATCGCCGGACAAAACCGCGGCCGGACACCGCACATAAAAAACGGGACCAGCCCAACCCATGCCTTGCCGTGCCAGGTATCCACCGTGAGTCCTGGAGGTAGCGTGCGTCGGATTTCGGCCGGATCCATCTCCCAATGGAGGAATAATAACTGCTTCCACGCCTGCCACATAACCACAGGCTGCCTAGGCATCGGACGTTCGGATACGAACTCGGGAGGATCAACAGTGTCAGGTTGCATTTTAGCTTATACGAATTTGGAGCTAGGCTGTATTCCATGACCCTGCCTACCGGTCGAGGAATTCTCCTTTCGGAAAGGAAAATATCGGCCACATTAACCACTATACCCCATGGGCCACGGCATCATAGAATTTTTCAAACGCGCGTTGCACGGCGAGAAGCCGCTGCACCCCATTGATCGACGGGCGGCCAAGCACTACGTCAAACAACGCCTCGCTCATATTTTTCCCGAACTCCGTAACGATCCAGAAGCGCTCGAACGTGCCTATCATGAACTTAATCTTGAGCCCCGCTACGGAGCAGGCGAGGGTGGAGCGACGGTTTTTGAGGCCATACTGCCAAGCCAGCAGAAGTAAAGAACTTGCTTTTTCGTTCCTCGCCCCCGCCGGAGTCGCTCACCGTGGTAAGACTATTTTTCACACAGAGTCACGGGGGTCAAAGAGGTTCTTTGCTGTCTCCAGTGGGGTGGCGACTCCGTCAGCCCGGAGGGCTGGTGGAAATTAGCCTATGGTGTCAACCCTGAGCCACTTATGGTCGGGCAACAAGTATCCCCAGAGAACCAGAAGACGAACCGTAGGCAGTTGTTTGTAACCAGACCGGATTGCCGGATCAGATCATGGATCCGTCAAAAACGACTTCACTTTGACTCACCGAGGTGAGCTTCCAATCCCACGGTTTCCAACTCCCTTTGCGCCATTGGAAGACGAAGGGGTTCTGTAACTGATTGGCTTCCGCCATCACCGACTGCGCAATCGCGGTTCCATTTCCGCTGACGCGAAGAACCGCGTGCACTTCGCCTGGATCCCCGTCAGCCACGCTGAGCGAAACGTCACTGATGGTTATTTCCACTACGAAAAAGTGTCTGAGGATTTCAGATCCGATTTCCAGGGACTGAGTGCGATTCATTCCCCATTGGTCTGCGTAGTCGGCCGCGGTCATAGCTTCCACACGTTTCCAGTCTCTGGCTTCGACGGCCGAAATCAGTCGCTCAAATGCTCTGTTCAGCTGGCGCTCCGATTGGAACTCAACCACCGCAAATCCGGTCGTGGCCAGTAGCCCGATCGCCAGCACAGCGAGGACCATTTTCAGACTCGGAATGGGCAAGCGAATCTCCAGGGATCGAAAATATCCCCGATCTTTCCGGACGCGAGGAGAAAGCTCAGACGCTGATCGTTGCCGCACCTTGACTTGCGGTGGGCAATATTAACTAGTCGCCCCGGAAACCGGGAATTCCGCAAAGACACGCTTGGCAACACCCATGGCGTTGTATGCTGCGGGATATCCGATGTAGATGGTCATTTGGATGATGATCTCTTTGATTTCATCCATGCTCAGCAGGTTGTTAACCAGTGCGCCGCGGATATGCCATTCCAACTGTGGCAGACTGGCCGAGGTAATTAATGATGCGAGCGTGGCAATCTTGCGCGCCCGTTGATCCAATGCGTCGTTGGTATACATGTCCGCAAACCCGTGTTCGACCACGAGGTGCGTTAATTCCGGCGCCGCATCCATCGCCCGTTGAAATCCCTCCTCGCCC
>JBDNGG010000088.1:0-13672 GCA_041689405.1 Terrimicrobiaceae bacterium
CATCGCGGCGGCGGGGTTGTCGGACCGTGTCACGGTGCTCATCGAAGATTACCGGAAAGTGAATGGGGTTTTCGACAAGATCGTATCGATTGAGATGATCGAAGCGGTGGGCGACCGGTTTCTTGACACTTATTTCGAATCGCTGCAGCGCGTGTTGGCACCGCACGGGATGATCGGACTGCAAATGATCACGTGCCCCGACCGCCAATACCGCATCCTGCGTGACGGCGTGGATTTCATTCAAAAGCACATTTTCCCAGGCTCCCTGCTAGTGTCTCAAGCGCGTGTGACGCAGGCGTTGAACCGCACGGGATCGCTGAATCTGCATTCCTGGAAAGATATGGGCATGGATTACGCCAAGACGTTGGGAATGTGGTGTGATCGGTTTGAAGCGGAGCGGGCGGCCGTGATGAAGCTTGGGTTTGACGAGCGATTTTTGCGGAAATGGCGGTATTATTTGAGGTATTGTGAAGCTGCATTTGCCACGCGAAATATTTCCGTCGTTCAGGCTGTGTATTCCCGACCCAATAATTTATCCATCGAGTCTCCGGTCTATAAGCCGGGTCCCATGGTCCTACCGCTTGCCAGCCCGATTATATGATGAATGAAACTTTTTGGTCCTTGTCACTGACCGGACTTGCCATCGGGATGGTCCTCATGGCGATTGTCTGGCTGATCGCGCGTCTGCTCAACAACGCGGGTGTCGTGGATGTCGCGTGGTCGTTTGGATTCATTCCTGTGGTGTTGGCATTTGCGGCGCTCGGACCCGGAGCGCCAGCGCGGCGATATCTCATTGCAGCGATGGTATGTATCTGGGCGCTGCGCCTCGGAAGTCATATCGCCATCCGTGTCGCCAAGCACCATCCGGAGGAAGACGGACGGTATGGGGAATTGCGCCGCATGTATCCCAACCACCCGTGGCTGATGTTTTTTGGTTTCTTCCAGCTTCAAGCGGTGCTGCTTGCAGTGCTGGCGGTGCCATTTGTAATCGCATCGATGAACCCGGCGCCTGGCCTCGGAGTGTGGGAGTGGTCAGGTGTGGCAATCTGGCTTGTTGCTATGCTGGGCGAGGCAATGGCAGATGCGCAGTTGGCAAAATTCCGCGCTGATCCCGGCAATAAAGGCCGGACCTGTAAGGTCGGGCTTTGGCGGTATTCGCGCCATCCGAACTACTTTTTTGAATGGTTGATTTGGGTCGGGTATTTTGTTTTTGCCATGGGATCACCCACGGGATGGCTTGCCGTGGTAAGCCCGGCGCTGATGCTCTTCTTTTTGTTCAAAGTAACCGGGATACCGGCGACCGAAGCACATGCACTGAAATCCCGCGGCGACGAGTATCGCGAGTATCAACGCACAACGAGTGGGTTTGTGCCGTGGTTCCCAAAATCTCCGCGATAACAAATCGATCCGAACTTACCATGTTTTCACTCGACGATCTCCTTGCCAAAAATCTCCTACCTGACCCGGTAATCCGAATCGGGATCCGCAATCTCCTTTCAAAGAAACTTCGGGAGGAGGATCTGGGTGATGTGGAAAAACAACAGGCCGCACTGCAGGCATTTGTGGACTCACTAAAGAAGCTTCCAATTGCCATCAAGACGGCGGCAGCAAACGAGCAGCACTACGAAGTCCCCACCGAGTTCTTCAAACTCGTCCTCGGACCACGGATGAAATACAGCTCCGGATACTGGCCGAAACCCGAAACCACATTTGCCGAGAGCGAGGAGATTATGCTCGCCCTCACGTGCGAGCGTGCCGCACTCGAAGATGGCCAGGATGTGCTGGAACTGGGGTGCGGATGGGGCAGCCTAACGCTTTGGATAGCGGAAAAATTTCCCGGTTCCCGAATCACGGGCGTGTCTAATTCCGCCACGCAGCGAGCATACATCGAGGGTGAAGCGGCGCGGCGAGGATTGACAAACATCCAAATTCTCACGTGTGACATGAATACGTTTGAGCCCGGAGCGACATACGACCGGGTCGTCAGCGTGGAGATGTTTGAGCACATGAAGAACTATCAGATGCTGATGGCAAAGGTCGCGTCCTGGCTGCGGCCTGGAGGGAAGCTCTTTGTTCACATCTTTACTCATCGCACCTTCGCATACCACTTCGAGGGAACTGACCCATCGGATTGGATCACCCGCTATTTTTTCGAAGGCGGAACCATGCCCTCGGATGACCTACTGCTCTATTTTCAGGATGACCTGAAAATTGATGCCCACTGGCAAGTGAGTGGCACGCACTATCAGCGAACCTCCGAGGCATGGCTTGCGTGTATGGATGAGCAAGATGCGAAAGTTCGGCCAATCCTGGAAGCCACTTACGGAAAGGCGGATGCCGCCAAGTGGCGCGCCTACTGGCGGGTCTTTTTTCTCTCGTGCGCCGAGCTCTGGGGATATCGCGGGGGGCAGGAATGGATTGTTTCCCACTACCGCTTCAGTAAATGAAGCGCCTCGTCGCAGCGGTAGCGTGGAGCACACTCACGCTGTCCATGGGAATTGCGGCGGACGTTCCGGCATTGATAAAAAGCGGGGATGCCCTGGACGCGAAGAATCGCAACCCCGAGGCACTTGAGCTATACCTGCAGGCAGACGCCTCCCGGCCGGATGACGCGGAAATTTTGCAGCGGATCGCGAATCAATATTCCCAAATGATATCGGAGATGCCTACGCACGATGAAAAAGTGCGCATCGGGAAATTGGCGCTGCAATTTGCCGAGCGCGCCGTGGAGTTGGCGCCTGCCAGCTCGGATGCGCACCTCACATTGGCGATTTGTTACGGTCGTGTCGCCCTCCTTGAAAGCCCTCGCGAGCGGCTGGAATATTCTAAGAAAATCCAATCTGAAGCGGAGGCAGCGGTTGAATTGAATCCACAAAATGATTTTGCGTGGCACGTTCTGGGACGTTGGAACTACGAACTAGCCACGTTGAATCCAGCACTGCGGGTGGTAGCAGAGCTCATTTTCGGGAAGTTCCCTGATGCCTCGCTCGAGCGTGCGGCGGAGTGTTTTGAGAAGGCCATCGCGGTAGGTCCGGATCGGGTTATTCACCACGTCGAGCTGGGACGCACCTACCTGGCGCTCGGGCGAATCGATGAGGGAAGAGCCCAGCTCAAAACCGGTCTCGAGCTTCCCAATCGCAAGAAAGACGATTCAGAAAGTAAGGTCGCTGCGCGCAAAGCGCTTGATTCGATCTGATGGCGTAAGCAAACTCCCAGCCATCCAAGCCAATTGCAGCCGGTATGACGCGCGTACTTATTCTTACAGCCAGTTTTGGAGAAGGTCATAACTCCGCCGCCCGCGCCATCCGCGATGCTATCGATGCACGTCCCGACACGTTGTGCCAAGTCGCAGACCTTTATGCGTTAAGTATCCCGAAGGCAAACCTCGCGATTCAACGGCTGTATTCGCTCGCAATCAATCAATTCCCGCGCATCTGGCAGGGGGTGTTCCTTGCGCTGGATCACCCCGGCCTTATGGAGAGCATGTTGTGGACAGGGGCACCCATGCAAAAAGCGTTGGAACGCGTGGTTGCGGAGTTTCGCCCGGACGCAATCATTTCCACGTATCCGCTCTACGCGTATTTGTATCGCAAACTTCAGCGCAGCCGACTGGGATTGCAGATCCCATTTTATACGGTGATTACGGACTCGATAGGCATCAACTCAGCTTGGTATCGGTGCCGGTCCGACGGGTATTTTCTCGCAGATCAGGAGACAGCGGATCTTCTCGTTTCGCGCGGATTGCCGCCCCAGATCCTTTATCCTCTGGGCTTTCCGGTTGGCCGGGAATACTCGGAATGCTCTGGGTCTGAGATGCCGGCTCCGCCTCCATGGAAACTGCTCTTCATGCCGTCCACACGACGGACCCACACGGTGGATCAAATCCGGGCACTACTCGCGCTGCCGGATATCGAATTAACGGTCATCGCAGGAAAACATCGACAGACTTTTGAAGCGGTGGAGGCATCTGGTTTAGCGGACGGAAAGCGGTGTCATTTGGTTGGATGGACGGATGCTATGCCGCAATTGCTGGCAGAGCATCATGTGTTTATCGGCAAGGCAGGCGGTGCGATTGTGCAGGAGGCGCTCGCCTCGCACTGCCCCTTTGTCGTCAGCCACTTGGTTCCAGGTCAGGAAGAGGGAAATATCGCTCTCATCGAGCGGCTTGATGTGGGCGCAAGAGCCTATAAATCCACCGATCAATTGATTGGTGGTATTCGTGCAATGATGGCCGACGACGCGAGTCAGTGGCATCGCTGGAAATCAAATCTAGCCCAGCATTCCAACCCCGGCGCAGCAGATCGTATCGCCGCGAGGGTTTTGGAAGGATAGCCCTTGGGGCGGTCTTTCTGGCATTCTCTCGCCCGGCAGTCACGAGTCGGCTATCCGCGCTCGACGGCTATCGCAATACCCATGCCCCCGCCCACGCAGAGCGCGGCGACGCCGCATTTTTGGTCATTTCTGATGAGATTGTGCAGCAGCGTGACGAGGATTCGGGTGCCGCTGCAGCCAATGGGATGTCCAAGGGCAATAGCGCCGCCGCGCGGGTTCACCCGGTAAGCGGGGAGGTCCAGCAGGCGGATGCAGGCTATCGCTTGCGCGGCAAATGCTTCGTTGATTTCAAAGCAATCGACATCATCGATTGACCAGCCGATCTCCGCGAGCAAACGGCGAATGGCGGGGACTGGCCCGAGCCCCATCATGCCGGGGTCGCAGCCGATTACGCTGTGGCCGACGACGCGTGCCAGTGGTTTCCAGCCATGAGTGGCAGCGCTGGCTTCATTGCAAAGAAAGATCGCTGCGGCACCGTCGTTAATTCCGGAGGAGTTTCCGGCGGTAACGGTTCCGTCGGGGCGGAAGGCTGGTTTCAGGGCACCCAATTTTTCGCAGGTTGTGCCGGGCCGGGGGTGTTCGTCTGTGCTGATGGTGCCGTCGCGGGATACGACTGGAATGATCTCGGATTCGAATCCGGCGCAGGTCCGCTGCTGGCTTTCGACGGCGAAGGCATCCTGCTCGTCGCGAGAAATGTCCAGATGGGCCGCAATGCGCTCAGCCGTTTCGCCCATGGGAATGGCGAGCGTGGGATCCGTGAGGCCGTCCATCTGCACGGCGTCGCGCAAAGTGACGTCGCCAAACTTGGATCCCCAGCGTTGTTGGGTAGAGTAAAACGGTGCCTGTGTCATAGATTCCATCCCGACCGCAAGACCGCACCCGATTTCACCCAATGCGATCGTGTCGGCGATGGCAGTTACCGCCTTTAGACCTGAACCGCAGACCATGTTAATGGTGTAGGCGGGGGAGTCCTGGGATATTCCGCTGGCCAGGGCAAGCTGCCGAGAGGGGTTCATGCCGCAGCCGGCCTGAAGGACCTGGCCGGCGATCGTGAGTTGCGTGGCGTCAATCATCTCCGCGGTGAGGGCTCCGGAGACAACTTGATGCCCGATGGCTGCGGCGGAAAGGGATTTCAGTCCGCCTCCGAAGCGTCCGATGGGTGAGCGCTTGGCGGCGACAATGGGAATGGGCGTTTGGTATTTCACGGCAGCGAAAAGCAACTGAGCGGCATTGTGGCAACGTGGCTGTACAGGGGACGGAATGGTAACTGAGACAGAATATCGGCCTCCAGATCGACTCCCGGTGCGATCTCGATGAGTTCCAGACCTTCGCGAATCAGGCGAAAGACGGCGCGTTCTGTGATGTAGAGAACTTCCTGCCCGCGCGCACGGGCACTGGCTGCATCGAACGTGATCTCTTCGATCTGCTGAACAAATTTGGTGTGCGACCCTTCTTTGAGAATACGGAGCGCGCCATTAGAGGCGGTGATCGAAAGACCGCCGGCGGTAAACGAAAAACAGAAGACGAGTTTGCGGGCGGTCTGAGCGATATTGAGAAATCCGCCGACACCCGCAAAGCGCGCACCCGTGCGATGGACGCAGACGTTTCCTGCCCCGTCGATTTGGACGGCTCCGAGCGCTGCAAAATCGAGGCCTCCACCATCATAGAAATCAAACTGCGCCGCTTGATCGACCACGGCCTCCGGGAAGCTGGAACATCCAAAATTGAGCCCACTGGCGGGAATGCCGCCGATGGGACCACTTTCGACAGTGAAGGTGAAGCGGCCGAGTTCGCCGGTTTCGGCAGCGGCGGCTCCAATGGCCTCCGGCATCCCGATTCCTAGATTAATCACGGCACCGTCGGGGATCTCTTGAAGGGCTCGGCGTCCAATTACTTTGCGCTCCGAGAAGGTAGCAACAGGCAGGCTATGGGCATCCTCCGCCCGGGCGGATTGGGTAAAGGCGGGGTTGTAGCGCTCGCTGAACGTCTGCCACTGCGCTGGATCATCGGGATCCGCCAGAACCAATGCATCCACCAGAATTCCTGGAACCCGAACGCTCTTGGGGTCCTCAATGCGATCCACAATTTCGCCGACCTGCGCGATAACGATGCCGCCGTGATTTCTTGCCGCCTGTGCGATGGCGAGGCTGTCGCCTATGAGTCCTTCACGATGAACGGAGAGATTTCCGGCGCGGTCGGCCGTTGTTGCGCGAATCAACCCGACGTTGATCGGTAGAGAGTGATACCATAGCCAATCCTCATCCCCGAGGCGCACGCGTGTCACCCTCTCGCGGGTCGTTCGTGCGTTCATGCGTCCGCCGCGCTGCAGGGGATCGATGAACGTATTCATTCCGATTTTGGTGAAGACCCCGGGACGTTTTGCCGCGATCTCGCGGAACAAGGCACAAATGACTCCCTGCGGAAAATTGTAGGCATCGATTTTGTTATCGAGAGCCAACCTTCCGAGCCGGGGAGCAAGGTTCCAGTGTCCGCCAATGACGCATGACACCAATCCCTCGTGCGCGAGATGGTTCAGGCCACGCTCACCGTGGTCACCCTGTCCTGCCGCATAAAGCAGGGTGAGGTTGCGCGGTTGGCCGGACTGGAGGAATTGTCTTTCCAGTGCGGCGGTGATCAGTTCCGGATGCAGGGCACCAATGAAGCCGCCGACTGCCACAGTGGCTCCATCGGGTATCATTTTGACCGCTTCGTCCACTGAGAGAACGCGCGCGAGTGCTCTCATCCCCGCCAGCCCCCATTGATCTCAATGGTCTGCCCGGTGATGTAGCTGGCGAGATCTGAGCAGAGGAACACGGCGGCATCTGCGATCTCTTCGGGTCGACCAAACCGGTTGAGCGGCACATTTTTTAACATTTCCATGCGCACTTCATCGGGAATCAAGGCCGACATCGATGTTTCGATAACACCGGGAGCGATTGCATTGGCCCGAATGTTGTGGCGGGCGGCTTCGCGACTGATAACGCGCATCAGGGACATGACGCCGGCCTTGGCCGCGGCGTAGTTGGCTTGTCCAAAGAAACCTACCAAACCGGCGATGCTGCCGATGCTAACGATGGCACCGTGGTCCCGCATGATGGGGAGTCCGAATTTGCAGCAGTAAAAAACACCGGAGAGATTGACGTCGATAACGCTTTGCCATTCGTCGAGCGACATTTTCGCGATGGTCCGGTCCCGCAGAATCGCGGCATTATTTACGAGAAAATCCAGCCCGCCATACTTTGCACGGATGGTTTCCATCATTTTCTCGACCTCCTCTGGGCGGCTCACGTCGGCGGGAATGGCGTCTATCCGCTGGGAAAGATCCTGCGTCAAACGCAGGGCATCTGCCGCGGTATTTGTGGAGCCGTGGAAGTTGATAATGACGGTCGCGCCGGCAGCGTGAAACCGGCGCGCCATTGCTTCGCCAATGCCCTGCGATCCTCCGGTAATAAGAACGGATTTTCCTGAAAAGTCGATCGGGATGGGCATGGGGAAGGTGTCGAAATGTGGCGCAAACGAGCGGTTACTTCAACCTAAAAGCCTGAGTGAATACCCAGCCGAGTTTGTGCCCGCTACGTTAGGCTCGGCTACCGCGTGGGTTCCATCGAGTCTCGAATTCGAAAATCCACCGAGCGGCTTTTTGTTTCGGCCGCCGCGGTGTCAGATTTCCGTTGGGGTGGATTCCGTTACCGCGTTTTCTTCGTCGTCTGCTTCGCTGACTACTGGTGCGATTGCCTGGAGTTTTTCGCCCGGAGCAAATCCCATGAGTTTAACTCCCATGGTATTTCTGCCAGTTTCGCGGACTTCTGAGACGCGGGTGCGGACCATTTGTCCACCACTGGTGATGAGCATGATTTCGTCCTTGTCGGTGACCGTGAGAGCACCCACCACTTTGCCCGTCTTGTCGGCAGTTTTCATAGTGATGATCCCTTTGCCTCCACGGGTCTGGCTGCGGTATTCGTCGAATGGCGTGCGCTTTCCGATGCCGTTTTCGCCTGCCACAAGCAGGGTGGCGTCGCTGCGCACAAGGGCGCTGCCGATGACTCTATCACCTTTCTCAAGCCGGATGCCCCAGACTCCGACCGTGTTGCGGCCTTGATCGCGGAGTTGGTCCTCGCCGAACCGGATACTGATCCCCTTGAGGGTAACAAGCACGATTTCGTCCTGCCCCGTGGTGAGGTTAGCGTCGATGAGTTCGTCGCCCTCTTCGATCTGAATGGCAATGATGCCGCCTTTCCGGATATTGGAAAAGTCACCGAGATTCGACTTCTTCACGATGCCCGCACGCGTGACGAAGAGGATGTGTAGATTCTTATCCCACGTTTCGTCCTTGGCAGCAGCGCCGGTTCCCGAGCGTTTGCCCTGCACGCGCAGCGTGGCAGCGATTTGTTCTCCCGATTGCAGTTGGAGAAAGTTGGCGATCGAGCGGCCTTTGGAGGCGCGGCTCATCTCCGGAATTTCGTATACTTTTTCCACATATACCCGACCGGTCTTAGTGAAAAACATGAGGTAATCATGCGTGCTTGCGGTGAAGAGATGCTCGACGAAGTCATCGACGTCATCCTCGCTGGCTGCATCGCGAGTGCCCATACCAATGACCCCTTTGCCGCCACGGCGTTGGGCGCGGTAAGAGGAAACGGCAGTGCGTTTCATAAATCCCTTGTGGGTGATCGTGATGATGCAACCTTCGTTCGCGATCAGGTCCTCCATGTTGATCTCGCCCTCATCGGGAACAAGCTGAGTCCGGCGCGGATTGGCGTATTTCGCCTGAAGTTCGCGGAGTTCTCGTGTGATAATCGAGAGCACGCGGGATTCGCGAGCGATAATGTCGAGCAGGTCTTTGATCGTGGCAACCAATGCATCGTATTCACCCTTGATGCTGTCGCGCTCAAGGCCGGTCAATTGGTAGAGACGCAGGTCGAGGATATGACCTACCTGCTTCTCGGTGAATTTGTAATTCCCGGCCGCATCCAGACGGGCCTCGCTCCGGATCAGGATGCCGATGTGCTCGACGGTCTTGCGATCCCAGGCCATCGCTAAGAGCTTTCCTTTTGCGTCATCACGATCCCGGGATTCCCGGATGAGGCGAATAAAATCGTCGAGGTGCGCGAGGGCAATGAGCAGGCCTTCGAGGCGGTCAGCCAAGTTTTCGGCCTCTTTAAGCATGAAGCGCGTGCGGCGCAACACCACTTCGCGCCGATGCTCGATATAGCTGGTGATTGCATCTTTAAGCGACAGGAGCTTGGGGCGCCCGTGATCGATGGCCAGCATGTTAACGCTGAATGAGGACTCCAGCGCCGTGTGTTTGTAGAGGTTGTTGATGATGACCTTGGGAATGCCGTCCCGCTTGAGGTCGATCACCACGCGCGTATCCTCGGCGCTTTCGTCACGAACATCGCTGATGCCCTGAATCACCTTGTCGTTGGTGAGGTCAGCGATCCGTTTAACTAACTCTGCCCGGTTTACGTTATACGGGATCTCGGAAATGATGATTTGTTCACGCCCGCCTTTTACCTCGGTAATGCCGACGCGACCCCGCACGCGCACCGACCCGCGCCCAGTAAGGAAATATTGCTTGATGCCGGCCATGCCCTGAAGCAAACAACCAGTCGGGAAATCAGGGCCTTTCACATATTCCATGAGACCCTCAATCGTAATATCCGGATCCTCGATCTGCGCGCAAATGCCATCAATACATTCGCCGAGATTGTGAGGGGGAATATTCGTCGCCATGCCGACGGCGATGCCGGTGCCGCCGTTGACAAGCAGGTTCGGGAATGCCGCTGGGAATACGGTGGGCTCATCACGGGTCTCGTCGTAGTTCGGAACAAAATCCACCGTTCCACGATCCATGTCGGTCATCAGAGCGGCACCCAAATGTTGCAGTCGCGCTTCCGTGTACCGCATCGACGCCGGGGGATCGCCTTCGAGCGAGCCGAAGTTTCCCTGTCCGTCGATGAGCATTTCCCGCATGGCCCATGGTTGCGCCATATGGACGAGCGTCGGGTAAATCGCCTGGTCACCGTGTGGGTGATAATTTCCCATCGTCTCGCCGACGATCTTAGCACATTTGAGGTGCTTACGATTCGGCATGACGCCGAGTTCGCTCATGGCGTAGAGGATGCGGCGTTGTGAGGGTTTGAGGCCATCGCGGGCGTCAGGTAATGCGCGGGAGATGATGACGGACATCGAGTAGTCCAAAAAGGACTTCGACATTTCCTCGGCTACATTGACCTTTTCGACTTTTTCGTTCTGAGTATACATTAGGTGAGAGTGATCGAACTAAACGGGATTAGCGGGATTTCGGGGATTGACAGGAGGTTGGAAGATCCTGGATTTGCGTTTGAACTCGAGACTCGGAGTTCCAAAATTGAATAGAAGCCCGGTTTCTTTACCGGTCGCTTTGAGGTAGTTGACGAGTTGCTGCTCGTCGGCTTTTGAGAGAGCGGAGGCTGCTTTGAGTTCTAAAATCAGAGAGTCGTTGACGATGATGTCGGCTACGAAGTCCCCCACAACGATGCTATGATAGCGGACTTGAAGTCGCTTCTGCACCTCCACAGTAAATCCGGCCGTCCGCAATTCAATTTGCAGGGCGTTCTGATAGACAGACTCCAGAAACCCGGCACCCAGCGTGCTATGGACCTGCATCGCGCAGCCTATAACGGCTTGTGTCAAACCATCCTCCTTAAACATCCCGTTAATCCTCAAAATCCAGTCAATCCTGTTTAGTTTTGATTAGACGTCCAGGCGGGCGTTGAGGGCGTTGTCTTCGATGAATTGTCGGCGGGGTTCGACGACGTCGCCCATGAGGATCGTGAACATCCGGTCGGCTTCCACGGCGTTATCCTCATTGAGTTCGACGCGAAGCATTTTCCGCTTCTCGGGATTCATGGTCGTCTCGTAGAGCTGCTTAGGATTCATTTCCCCCAGCCCCTTAAACCGCTGAATGGAAAGGCCGCGTTTTCCGATTTCCAGCACGTGCTGCAGGATTTCCGGGATAGCAAAAAGCGGGTGGGTCGTCGCTTTGTCGCCTTCGCCTTCAATCAGCTCAAAAATCGGGACGTCGCTACTTGCGTAATGATTGATTTTCAGGCCCTTCTTCGAGAGTTCGTCGATCAGGCGTTGCACGGTCACAGATTCGTGGAGTTCGACCAGTTTCGCACGGCGGCGTAGCACCGTGGCATCCGGTTTTTTTGGTTTGGCGGTTGGAGTTGGCTCCAACGTCAAGTCCTCTGCTTCGCCATGGGTTTCTGGCGCGGGGTCATCGTAGATCTCAAGGTCGCGGTTTTCTTCATGGAAGGCACGGACTTCGGCTTCGCCAGGGAAATAAGCCGCCCATTCGGTGTTTCCCTCGCGGACTTTGAGCAAGAACGTGGGAAGCACGCCGGTCTTCGGATCGCGCTTGCTCAAAAATGTCTCGAAATCTCCGCCGTGGCGCCGGATCACATCGCTGAATTTCGCGAGGCGCTCCAACAAATCGAGCATGTCTTTGAGCTGAGCGGCGCTAAACACTTTGCCATCGGAGAGATTCTTGAGCTTTACCTCTTCGGCACCGAGCGAGATGAGGATCTTGTTCAGCTGGGCGTCGTCGTCGATATATTCCTCGCGCTTCTTCCGCTTGATCAAATACAGCGGAGGTTGGGCGATAAATATCTTCCCTTGCCGCACAAGTTCCGGCATTTGCCGATAGAAAAACGTGAGCAGTAGCGTGCGAATGTGCGATCCATCCACGTCGGCGTCTGTCATGATGATGATGCGGCCGTAGCGAAGTTTTTCGATATTAAATGCACCTTCTTGATCACGCTCGGTGGTTCCGCCGGCACCGATCCCCGTGCCGATGGCTGTGATGAGCGTCTGGACCTCGGTATTTTGCAATACTTTGTCCAAGCGCGCCTTTTCGACGTTGATGATCTTTCCCTTAATGGGGAGGATCGCCTGATAGCGCCGGTCGCGCCCCTGCTTCGCTGATCCACCGGCAGAGTCTCCCTCAACCACGTAAAGTTCGGTGAGGTTTGGGTCACGCTCGGAGCAATCGGCCAGCTTACCTGGCAGACCGCCGCCAGTCAGCGCTCCCTTACGCACCGTTTCGCGAGCCTTGCGTGCGGCTTCGCGGGCGCGGGCTGCCATGAGGCATTTATCGATAATCTTTTTGCCGACTCCGGGGTTTTGGTCGAAATGCAGCATCAGCCCCTCGTAACTTACGGAACCTACGATGCTTTCGACTTCCGGGCTGATGAGCTTGACCTTCGTCTGGGACTCAAATCGGGGATCCGGATGCTTGACGCTGACGATCGCGGCAAGGCCTTCCAAGACGTCATTGCCGGTAATGGCTGCGTCCTTATCTTTGATGAGGCTGTTGTTTTTGGCGTATTGATTAATCGCCCGCGTCAGTGATCCGCGAAATCCAGTCGAGTGGGTCCCACCGTCCGGATTGGGGACTGCATTGGTATAACACAGCAACTGCTCGTTGTAGGTATCCGTGTAATGGAGACCAATTTCCACGATCACGCGGTCGCGGGTGCCTTTGATCATGATCGGTTTGGGATGGACCAGAGTTTTGTTTTCTGCAAGCCGGGCGACAAAATCTTCGATACCGCGCGGGTGTTGCACTCGGACCGGGCGGGCCCCTTCGACGCGTTCATCGAGAAACGTGAAGCTCAGCGGCGCATTGATATACGCCAGGTCGTTGAGTCGGGTCAGGATGCGTTCCGCCCTGAACTCGATCGTCTCAAGGAAAATTTCCGTATCTGGAAAAAATGTGATGAGCGTGCCGGTTTGTTTTTTGGATTTTACCTCGGCGACGACATGCAGTTGCTTCGTCGTGACGCCACGCTCGAACTGCATCGCGTGGATCTTTCCGTCCCGCGTCACTTCGACCTTAAACCATTCGGATACGGCGTTCACGCACTTCGCGCCGACGCCGTGGGTGCCGCCCGAGTATTCGTAGTTCCCCTGACCGTATTTACCGCCCGAATGCAGGCGGGTCAGCACGAGCTCAACGCCCGGAATACCTTCCTCTTTATTAATATCCACCGGAATGCCGCGACCATTGTCCTTGATGGAGATCGAACCCTCTGGATGAATCGTCACGTCGATGTGCGTGCAATGCCCCGCAAGAAACTCATCGACTGAGTTATCGAGCACTTCGGACACACAGTGGTGCAACGCACGCTCGTCCGTGCCGCCAATATACATGCCCGGCTTTTTTCGGACAGCTTCAAGGCCCTTGAGGGAGCTTAGATCGTCGGCATTATACTCGGATTTTTTCGAGGCGGTTTCGGATATAGGTAGAGCGGATTCGTCGGACATTACAAAAGGATTCAGGTTGAAAAACCGTTCG
>JBDNGG010000089.1:0-3100 GCA_041689405.1 Terrimicrobiaceae bacterium
ACTCGGATGGCTACGCCGGATATAGTCTCACCGGACTAAAGCCCGATACGGCCTATGAGGTCCGCATCACCGCAGTGGCGGAACTGGCGAGCCAGATGTCATTCTTCCAAAACACCACGGTGACGCCACTGGAGAAAGCGCTGCTTTCAAAACCCGTCACGGTGACGTTCCGCACGGCGACCAGTGATCGAGCGTCGGCGACTTTCTACGTCGCTCCAGATGGCAAGGACTCGAATGAAGGCCGATCCCGTGACTCCGCCTTCCAGAGTGTCCAACACGCCGCCGACCTGGCAAATCCAGGGGACACGATCTTGCTCGCAGGCGGAGAGTATGAGGGCACCGTTCGCGTGCGGAACACCGGCACTCCGGACAAGCCCATCACCTTTCGCGCCGTCCCGGGAGAGAAAGTGCTCTTCCACGGCAGGGGGCAGTTTGTCTCCCGGGCCTTTGTCATCATGGGTAAGAACCACATCCAGTTCAAAGACCTCTACTTCTCTGATTACGAGGATTCCGTCGGTCAAACGTCGGGAATTTTCGTCCTCCATCAAAGTAACGGGATCGAAATCGAGCGCTGTTTCTACAATGGAGCGACCGTGGGGTATTCTCCGAGCTTTGTTATGGCCAGGGAGTCCAAGAACCTTGTGATCCGCAACTGCGTGATGATGGGTGTCCGCTACGCCACCATCTATTTGATCCGGTGTCCGGATGCGCTGATTGAGCACAACGTGTTCGAGAGGCCCCGGATCATGCAAGCAACATTGGTGAACAATGCCGATGAAATCATCACCTTGCGAAACAATATTATCACCGACAACCAGCCATCTAAAACGCTCGTCGCTTTGCTGGGAGTGAGTGATGTAAGATTCCTTCGTGAAGATAATAACTGCTTCTACCTGCGGATCCCGGCCAATGAGCGCAAGGTGGCCATGCTCTATGATGCCCAGGCCTACGAACGCACCATCCCCGCTTTCGACTTGAAGCCGGTCAAAGTAGGCGAACTTCCGGAAACCTTGCTCATGGTCACCCTCGCTGGCTTGCAGGAAAAAACCGGATCCACCACCTCGATCGTGGCCAACCCTCAATTCCGCGGGACCGCAGGGTTGAAAGAGGAGGACAAGGACGGCAAGCCCCTCTTCATGGCAGATGTCTTGCTGAATAAGCGCGACGTGGACTTCGAGGACTTCTTCGCCACCGATCCGGAAGTGATCCGCCGCGAAATCGGCTTGCAACCGGAGGCTTTCAAATAATGCGGGGAACTCGAACCGACCACTTGTCACGTCTCCGAATTTCGCTTTCGATATTCGCCGCGACGAATGCTTCGTGGCCCCATGTTCCGAACGGGACATGAGTGAATCCGCGCACCGTTCGAACGAGATGGGTTAATTTGTCCGAAGCGCGGCCTCTTTCTCAGTGATCTCAATGCGGAAAACTCACAAATATCATGGGCCAGCCAGATTTGGATAGTGCAGGCGGGCGTCGTTGACGGATCCTGCCCGCCCGTTGCTCTCGCCCTGCAACAACCACCTCCTAAACAGCTACTGCCACGCCTGGAGCTGCACGCCCGCATGGTTCATTCGCCGTCGGTTCGAACTTTTCACTTCTTTCGACGAATCGCGCACCTGACCTTTGTGCGAACTGTGATTTCTTGATATTGCTCCGCTTCCGTGTTTTAACCAAAGAACCACGGTCTTTCCCTGCCATCATACTTTGTTCATGGAATGGCCATGATCAATAGGGAGCATGTCGGCACCTCCAACGCCCGACGGTGAAGGTTAAAGAGCAGTGCTGGTCATTTATTATGACCAGACCAATGTCTTCGACCTCGAAACATGGGATGCCATATTGAAACGATGGAAAACAAAAGTATGTTCCGTTGCCGCCCCCTGGCCGTTCTGCTCGCCTTGCTCATTTTCCCAATGGGGGTGCTCCATTCGGCCGAGTATTTCGTTTCGCTGGAGGGTCGTGATGAAAATAACGGCACCGCCCGGGAGCAGGCCTTCCGAACTATCCAAAAAGGTAGCGATGCGCTGATGGCCGGAGATGTTCTCACCATTCTTCCAGGTGAATACGGTGAAAGTGTGAATCTCGGATCCTTGGGCAATGACGCTGTCGATACCGTTATCCGGGCGGAAATTCCCGGAACGGTTCTGCTGCGGGGGGATGTCCCGGTGCGTGGATTTAAGCAGGTGCCCGGAACCAACTACACCTGGGTTGCGAACTGGGATCAGGAGGTTCACGCGGTGAATGAGGCGGACACCCTGACCCGATTCACGGCCTCTGCGGTTTTGCAAGAATTGGAAGGAAAACCGGGACGCTATTACTACGACGAGGCGGGAAAGAAACTCTATTTGTCCACTACGGATTTGCAGCCTGCCACGGACCACGACTATATGGTTTCCATAATCCCCAAGCATGGCATTACGATGGAGGGTGCCACCCGCGTCGTCGTCCAGGGAATAGCCGCGACCGGCTTTCACAGCAATAAGGGGATTGAGGGCCCGGCGGGTACTGCCTGGGGATTCTGGGTTCAGAACAGCACGCGATGCCGCATTGAGAATTGCACCGCCTACCTGAACGGCGGCGGCATCGCGACCTACAGCAGGCGGATCGCCGCCGGACTGAGTGGGGATACTCTGGGTGAACCCCATGGCGGCCATAATCTCATCGCGAACTGCAAAGCCTTCGCCAATCATTCGATTTTCAGCACGGCGGGCGGAAACATTGCCGCCTTCCAGCCGAACTCCGATGAGATCCGGGACAGCCGGGCGTTTCTGAGCGCTTCCCACGGCATGCGTCTCTACGGGAATCACTACGGGCCATCGAAGCTGGTCGGAAACATTTCATGGGGGCACACACTTGCCGATCTTCGGATCAAAGGTCAGAAGGTGGAACTCGGCTCGATGGAACGCTGCATTGCCCTTGGCACTCTGCATGCCAACGCATCTTCGGTTACTCACTGCCTCATCGGTTTGCGCAGCCGCTCCGAGGCCACCAGTACTATCGTCCTCGCGACAGAACCCGGCTTGGACCAAAATCTGGAGTTTGCTGATCCTGAGAATCTTGATTTCCGGCTCCAGTCAACTTCGAGGTTTCGCGGAAA
>JBDNGG010000090.1:0-2697 GCA_041689405.1 Terrimicrobiaceae bacterium
AAACCATCGGAGCCCGGTTCGCGGTTCCACTCGCAGGGTTTACGACATTAATCCTCCCGATCATGATCACCGGCCTCGCGCCATTGGTCTGGCTCTGCCGACAGGTCACGCGACTTATCGCCCCCAATAGTAGCACGTCCCTGGCCATGCATCGCGAGGAGTTGCTTGCGATGACCCGCCTTGGTGCCGAGTCCGGACAACTAGACAAACAAGAGAGCGACTTCGTGCATAACCTCATTCAGCTGCATTCGATGAAAACATGGGATATCATGACTCCATGGACGGTCGTATTCGCCCTCCCGGAGTCGATGCTTTTGACCGAATTCGTCAAAATCATTGAAGAAAAACCCTTCACTCGCATCCCCGTTTACCATGGAAACCCTGACGACATCAGCGGGTTTGTGATTCGTGGTGAGGTGTTACTCGCGCACCTCAAAGATGCAGCAGACACAGCCACTCTCGCTGATGTCAAGCGGCCGCTTGCGATCGCGCCGGAGCATACCCCGGTTGATGCTATTTTCCAACGCTTCATTGCCGAGCGCCATCAGATCCTGTTGATCGTTGACGAGTTTGGCACCAATGTCGGCCTGCTCAGCTTCGAAGATGTGATCGAAACGATCTTCGGATTCGAGATCATGGACGAGAAAGACAAAGTTGCCGACCTCCAGCTCCACGCTCGCAACCTGTGGAAGGAGCGGGCTAAGAAGATGGGCATCGTGATCACCGAAGATCCCGGTGATAAAAGCGCGTCGGCCGGGACAGACTAAGTTTCAGCCACCGCTGAATTGCCCGGCGACAAATTGGTTCAGCCACGCAATGAGCTCGGCGCCGCCAACGAAGATCAGTGCGATGTAGGCGAATGCAATCAAGAACACAATTCCGCCCGCAATCAACATCAGACCATCCCGTTCCGAAATCGCCAAAGCCGTCAAGACCACCGCAAGGGCAGGGAACTGATTGCTGAATGGAACGGGGAGCGGAAGCAGAAGCAGAAGTCCAGAGAGGCAAATAACGCTGCCGACGGCGAACTGGATCATGCCCCAGTCAAACGCCCAGCTCAATCGGGGATGGAGGAACTTTTCGATCCAACGAAGAATCACCGCACCGCCCCGGAGCACCGTCGGCAGCAGGCGCGGTGGCAGGCGCCTGTTCATCAACCGTTCGGGTAACCATGGCTTTTGGCGAAGCGCAAATCGAAGCCCAAGCACTGCAATGGCCACCCCAAACGGTGTGGAAAGCCCAGGCAACGCAAGCGGTTGACAAAACGGCAATGCGATAAGCACCAAAAGCAACGGATAAACCCGACCCTGCAGATGGGCGAAAATTTCTGCAAAGCTCAGGCCACGATCCGCTGCGATGGCTGCCAATTCCCCGAGCTCGGCAGACAGCCGCTTTGGAAAAATGAGTATTATGCGTCGATCTGGCGTCATGCTTTAGGCCAGAGAACGTAAAGATAGCTGAAATAGCAGGCCAGCAAGAGCACGCCTTCCAAGCGCCGCACCCGCAATCCGCTCCAGAGCACCGGCACCAGCAATATCGAAATACCGATCATCACGAGGTAGTCTGTGGTCTGGATATTCGTCACGGTGATTGGAGCCACTAACGAAGACACCCCCAAAATACCGAGAATGTTAAAGATGTTCGAGCCGACGATATTTCCAATAGCAATGTCAGGTTCCTTTCTGAAGGCAGCCACTACCGAGGTGGCAAGCTCCGGCATGCTGGTGCCAGCCGTGACAATCGTCAGGCCGATCACCGCTTCACTTAACCCCGCCGCACGGGCGATCATGATGCAATTATCCACAAGCAAATTCGACCCGACAACAAGCAGTGCCAATCCTCCGCCGACATAGGCAATATCCCAAAGCCAATGCCGGGATTGGCGTGGCAACCCCTCGGAGAATTCCTCAGCGATGGCCGCCGATGTTTCCCGACGAGCCAGTCGGACATTGAAAATGATATATGCGATCAGGCCAACCAAGAGAATGCCCCCCTCCACTCGACCAAGAATACCGCCCATGAGGAGCAGTGGCAGGGCGATCGCGGCAATTACCATGACTGGCGCATCGATTTTGATGATCTGAAGACGCACAGGCACGGGACACACCAGCGCGGTGATGCCTAGGATGATTCCGATATTAAAAATATTTGAACCAACTACATTGCCAACTGCGAGATCTCCCAGACCGGCGAGAGATGCCTTAAGGCTGACAACGAGTTCGGGGGAACTGGTGCCAAAGGCAACCACGGTCAATCCAATCACCAACGGCGTGAGCCCCGCGCGTAAAGCAATGGACGCGCTACCACGCACGAGACCCTCAGCTCCTGCTGTGAGTAATGCCAGAGAGAAAATGATCAGGACGATCGATAGAAACATGGTTGGAATTGTTTTTGATAGCGCGCTTCGGCCCCGAATACGCGACCGCCTGTATCAAGACATTGAGGTGTCCTGTGTCAAGGAACGTTTCGATCCGAATGGGGTTTCCTCAATAGAAGTATTCCGAGGGCAGCCCGAAGGCATTTTTAATGACCCGGATTTCCGTTGAGGTATCGGTAATCACTTCAACCACGTCGAAGCGAAATCGAATATCAGGCATATCGAGCATCCGCAACCATGCCATCGCGCCCTTAACAATGCGTCGGCGTTTCTTTTTATCCACCGCATCAATCGGTCGCCCAAAGTCTTCGCGGCTGCGG
>JBDNGG010000091.1:0-7696 GCA_041689405.1 Terrimicrobiaceae bacterium
AGTGTTTTGCACGAAAACGAGGCCTCTATCAGGCAGGCAGTCACGCTCATCAGCAAGGAGTTAAATCACATCGGAGTCATCACGGAGCAATGGGAACCCACTCAGCGTTGAACACTAATTTTAACACGCCTGTTTCGTCGATGGTTGGGTGGGAAATGGCTTCCTGGCCTACCGCCCGAAGCCGCACTGGTGCTCACCGGGTGAGAATCCGGGTCAAAGCACAGAAATTTGCTCCGGCAGCGTTGCGGAAATCCTCAGCGACGAATCCTTGTGTCCATTTTCCTATTTAGGCTAATGCATCCGGCATGCGATTCCGCGCCCGGGGGCCGGATCGAGGAATCTTACATCGTGCTTTTCGCCGACGTCTCCAGCCCATAGCCAGAGCGCATACCGCCCCCGCCGTATTTTTCAACCCGCATTCTCGCGCAGTGAACGCCCGGATTAGCGTTTGTAGCTCGTAGCAAAGCACTCCAAACCGGAAAACTCTTTGCTGCCCAAAACGAAAGCCCGGCTCAGTTGACGTTCCCGCGAACTTCAATTTCGGTCATACGGAAATTGTCAAAGTATCCAGTGAGGGGAAGATAGCGGATTTTTTCTACGCCTTTGAGGGTCAGCGGGAAGGTTCTCACGGGACCCTGAAGGAAATTTCCGACCGAAGCGGTTTCCCATTTTTGAATACCAGGATTCCAAGCCTGCACGATGGCCAGTTCCGGCTGGGTCTCCGCACGATCCCGGTCTTCGTAGATCGTGAGAGAAGAAACATCCGTCGGAGCCCCAAACGAGATCTCGGCCCACACGGGTCTGTTCGCGAGCGCATTCCAATAAATATGCTTGAGGTCCATCCAGTCCCCGGCGGACTCTTTGACATCACCGTCCCGGAGCTTATCGACAGAAGCCAGCACGGTTCCATGCGACATCCACCCGCCAAACCCGCCAACTTTGAGCGTGGCTTTGTCCGTTTTCAAAAGATTCTCTCCATTGGGAACCTGATCAGAAACGGTCGAAGGAAGAACAACTTCATGGATGGCCAGTCCGCGCTCTTTTAAAGGGGTTGCGGCGAGTTTTAGCGGAACTTCTTCCGCGAGGTCTTTGCTGAGGTCCAAATTCCAGATCATCTTTCCGGAAGCATCAATGGCGTCCAGACGACCATCCCAACGCGCGGCGTAAAGGCGCCCGGCGGAGCCTGAAAACAGGCTGGCCGCCGTGGCAGATCGAGACTCCACATCACGGCCCCGGTGGAGTCCAGGGAAACAATCCGTCCCGTGGTATCCGATAAAGCCAGAGCTCCTGCGGTCGGCGCAGCTAAGCTTTCAACTTGAACGCGCCAAAGATCACTCCACAGGACTGCGGAAGTCGCGACATCGCGAATCTCGACATTCCGATCCGCGTAGGCGACGCCATAGGGCTCCTGGCCGCGACCGGCAAAAGCCACCACCAGCGAAGAGGTGTTCCAGGACGGCGAGACCTTGCCGGAGGCATCAATTCGATAGTTCACAAAATTGAGGGACACGGTCGATCCTTTCCGGACTTGGATGAAAAACGACTGGCGATCTTCGGAAGGCCACGCCGTTGGCGTGAGCAGATCTCCAGAAATGGGAACATTCCATTTCCATTTTTCCTTACCGGTTTTCGAGTTGAATGCTCCAAACCATGCTCCGCCGACAAATCCTTTGTCTGTCCATCCATTATAGGAAAACTCGCTCATGAGCACGAAAACGGTCGCGCCATCGGCCGACATCCACGCTTCGAACTTCGGACTGCGGAAGCCGTTGTTACCAGCCGGCCAGTCGAGTTTGGGGAACTCTTTCCAATAGTCGATACGCCAGGCGTTTTTCCACTGCTCCGGACTGGTTCGGACCCAGCCAGCCACGCCATTGCTCCCCACACTCACAACCACATCGCCTTGAGGCGAGGCCGCAAACTCGTATCCCTTGGTCGAGAGGTCGCCGAAGGCCGCAAAAACGTTGCCTCCTTGTCCTTCTTTGGAAAAAAGGAAAAAACCATCTCCAAACCGATCAAGCACTCGACTGGAAGCACCGAACTGGTCCCCGGTTTCGCTTACATAACTGCTGCGAACCAGAGAGGCTGTGCCGACGCGAGCTGTTCGCACCACGCGGCCCGATGTGCCGGTGTCTTCAACCAAAGCAAGGTTCTTTTGGTAGCCAATGGCAGGAACAGCGAGGAAGCTTCCGGCGGCGTTGGCCCGACCTGCCTGCAAGCGCGCACCGAACATTTCGGAGACCAGGCGAGGCAAAACGCCCGCCCGACCAGGCTGGCCTTGGATGAGCGGCCCGACCGTTGCATCCGGTTTTTTTGGAAGGAGCTGAGCACCCGCAGCCCGTCTAACCAGCTCGTCAAGACCCCGTTCGATTCCGGCACTATCCCCGCCCACGACGCAGAGCAGACGATCATGCAGGCCATTCAATCCCACCACCGGACAGAGAAAGGCCCGTCCCGACCCAGGAAGTCGTGCAGAAAGCTGCAAGGGAAAATATCCGAGCCCCCGCGCCTTTTCGAGAACCTCGCCGAACTGCTCGGAGCCAGGGGCTCCCGCAATCAGAATCGAAAATCCCTCCCGCACCGGGCCGACGGGAGCGCCGCCCGGAAACTTTACCTGCCAACCGGCCGCTTGCAAATCGGAAGCCAGCTTCGCCCGCACTTCGGAGCTCACCAAATCTTCGCGTGAGAAATAGACCGAGACAGGGGCTTTCTTTTCTGCAAACCACCGCGCAAGCAAATCCGACCGCGAGACATCCACCGCCGGGCGAGGCTGGATCAAGGCCTGAGCCGCCGCACCCTCCTCGAACGGAATTTCTATGATGCTTGATTTTCCCGTCAGCATTTCCGTCACCTCGGCAGTTAGCGAACCCGAACCAACCGGAAGGGGAACTTCCAGCTCCAGGCTTCCATCATCCTTAGTGAATGGCGACTGGCGCAGAACCTCGCGGTCACCCGCCAACAGACGAATGAACAATGGGATTCCCGCAGAGAGAGAGTTTGCGGCTTCATCGCGGGCCTGGACGCGAAGTTTCGCCGTGCCGGATCCCGTTGTTGCAGACAATTGGGGAGCCCCCGGAACAGCCGGGAGAATCGCATAGAGTTTCGCCGGGAAGTAGCGCAGATCGGCCTTAACGGCCTCCTGATTTGCCGCGACATTGCGACCGACCACCGATCGTTCATAGACATCCACTAGAATCGGCGCAGGCTGGTTAAACCGAACGGTGGTGACCCGAGGCAGCCACGTTTCCCCATACACGCGCAGTTCTTTAGTGTTTAAGGAAAACGCCTGCGGAGCGGTCCACGGGAACGGTCCGGTTTCAGACGCAAGGGAGACATATTTTGCGGCTCCCGCCTGAAAATAGTTTTTTGCCACATAACGTTCCGAGGTTTCCGCCCAGAATGCCGCCAGAGGCCGGACCTGTGCCGCCATCGCTGCGGCAATTTCGTCGAGTACAGGAAACATAGCGGGCTGAAGCGCATCGCAATCGTTCGCTTGAGCGGCCGCTTCACCGAATTTCTCCAAGCTCAAGGACACCACTTTGGCTTCGGGGAGGGACGGATGACTCTGCGTGGTCAGGACCTGTCCACCAGCGGTGCGGTAGGCTTGGATGGCCGCGATGACCGTCTCGGGCAAAGTAGCACGAGCTCCTGGAACGAGGAGCATCGGAAACCGTGGACGACCATTCTGCAAGAGCCAACCGGACTCCAAATCCTCCTCGTAAGTAATACTCATCGGCACGCCACTCATTAAACCCGCCGAGTAAGCGGCAAAGACCTCTTCCCAATGCGGGGTCCCCCAATGGGCTCGCTTCTGCAAAATATCCTCCGACTTGGAATAGAGAACGGCCGCTTGATTCCATGGGCTTGCCTTGGCAAACAGGTCGCCATAAGCGACGATCACCTCATTCGCGGCAGCGAACTGGGGGAGATAAGAGGGATATTGCAGAGGGCTCAGGTGGGTCAGCCCCACGCCCTGAACGCCACGCGACACCACCAACAAGCTGTTCTTGAGGTATCCTTCCCAGCCCTTGACCTCAGATATTTGTACCCCGCCAGCAATCCCATCAAATACTCCGCGTGCCGGCAGCCCGGGACGCTTGAGCATATCAATCGAATGCGGCGCATAAAATGGCGGATGATGCCCTTCGGAAAGATAATGGCTGTAGGATTCGGTCATGCCCGTCCCGTAAATGAGGGGCGCATAATTGCCCTCGACGTAAGGGAACTGCCACATGGGCGTGGTCGTGCGGGAGATGGAAGGGTTAACCGCGATCACCGCGCCATTCACTCGATGATAAAACTCAGCGAGCACATCCAGAATGATCGAAGCCCAACCGGAAACGCGTTTGGGAGTGCGATAATTTCTCAGTTCCGCCCATTCCTGCACTTTGCCGCCAAACATCTCGTCGTTGTAGTTGAACCCAAAAAAGGCGGGGAAATTTTCAAATCTTTGCGCGATGAGCTGGGTCGCCACCTCGACCGGGGCGATTTCCTCTTCGGTGGTTGGAACGGGGGCACAGTGGCCCATCTGCTGAAAATCATAAACGAGACCAAACTCGGCTCCACGATCAAGGTAGGACTGGAGGAAGGCTCCTTCCCCACTTCTGACAAAGAGATTCTCAGCCACTGGACCGGACACGGGGTCCGTCTCTGCGGGAGCAGATCTCAGGTTGGCAGCTTGGCCAGGTTTTAAAGCATCCAGCCTGGCTCCGTGCCGGTCGGTTTCCCGGTTGAATCCGGCAAATCGCAGAGCCGCCAGGTAATCGATCTGACCGCGGATATTTTCCGCGTATCCGCTTGCCCCTTGGAGTCCCGTCGTAATTGGTTGTTGGTGAAACTCTTGATAGAGGATTCTCTGCATCAAAGTTTGCGGAATCGCCGAAACGAGCGAGAACTCGAACCCGTAAGAATACTGTCCGGCGGCGGACGCAGTCACCGTGTATTGTCCCGGCAAAAGTCTTTGACTCGCCTCGGATGGGATCTCGATGGAGGTGGCATTTTCTCCCAGGGCACCGGACCAGACGGTTCCCGATGCATCCGCGACGGTCACTTGAAAGCCGCCCGAATTTCCTTCGGGTTTTGCAGAGCTCGCAATCTGGAAAGCAATCGCCTCGCCTTGGCGGTAAACCCTTCGCATCTCCGTCGGGTAGATCGAAATCCCGACCAGAGCGTCTGGCGATTGAATGAAATACGATTTGGCGATGAGCAATTCATCAACAGTCGCATTGGCCCGCGGCATTCCCTCCCCCAAGAAGACAGCCAATTCCACAAACTTTTCTTTCAGCTCGGAGGGAACGACAAAACTCAATGCTCCATCGGGTTCGAGGGTTGCATTGAGGGCCTGCCAAGGACCACCATGAGAAAAACTCCGCCAAAGAACTTTCGGCGCCCATTGGTCGCTGCCGGGCAATTGCACCGCTGAGACAATCGGAATCTTGACCGTCTGTCCGACTTTCAAAGTAGCCGACGGAAAATTCGCAGTCAGTTTCGCAAAGGGATGGGCAACCAAAGTCGGGGTCTGCCAATCTGCGGAATAAATCTGAAAAATGGATTCCGGCCGACCGTCGGTGACGAACAGGTCGCCGCGGGCATCAAAAGCCAAATCCAAAACCCGTTCGCTCGTTTGTGTTTGTATGGCTGCCTCACGAACCGGAGAAAACTTCTCACTATAGAGGAGCAACTTCTTAAAGTCGGGTGAGAATGTGGCGAGTTCACCCTGACGATTAAAGGCAACCCCGCCCGCACCGGGGATGTCCGTCAGGCGCTTGCCTTCATAGTCCCAAACCCGGACGATGCCCTTCTCGCGGGAAGCCGCCGCAACCCTTTTGCGATCTGGATCAACCGCCAGGTTCTCAAAGTTGACATTGTCAGCGGGATCACTCTTGGCCTCCGTGGAAAGAAAGCGTCCGATTTCCTGAACAACTTTGCCTTGGAAATCGATGACGAGGATTCGTTTGGCATCCGGCACGTCACCACCCCACCAATTTTTGCCCCCCATCACGCGGTCAATGAGAAAGATCCGCTGCGCGACTTCATCAACAGCCCCGGAAACTGGCGTAGTCCAACCCGTCACATCGGGAAAAAGCCCTTTCGAACTGTCATCAAAAGTCCCCACCCGGCTGATGAGAACCGACTGGCGACTCCCGTCAGGGCGAAACAGGGCAACCAAACCACCGGTGTTGGTATCAAGCCCCACAAACCGTCCATCCTGCAACCGGAACGCCTTGGCCGCACGCCCGGCGACAGGCACCCGCACCTTCACTTTTCCGTCGCGTGATAGAACCACAAACTCCGACTCCGCCGCGACGATCATCTCGGGTTGATCACCTCCGGTTAAAGAAATTCTTCCCGTTCCGCCCAGATTGGAAAAATCCGGCTGAGCAAAAGTTTTCTCCTCCGCCTGGAGAAGCGAAAGAAACGAGAGGCAAGAAAACAAAACAAGAAGACGTGTTGGCGAATGCATAGCAAGAAGGTAGTGGAGAGCGGCCGGGGAGTTTGTCTGGTGGGATTGAGGAGTTGTTGGAAAGAAGTTCTATTCGATGTCGAACTTCTTACTAAGATAAGTGCTGAGTTCGACAACTTCCGTCTGGGTCAACGCTCTAGAAAAATAAGCAAAGGCGTAAAGATGCGACTTTCCGAAGCTTTCAGCTGCACGCCCCAGGCAGGCTCCCGGTCTCACAACGCCATCGCTGTTTTTTGGAGCGGCAAATTCCACACCCACAAAGGGCTCCATGGGAACGCCCTCGGTTCGGGCGGTTTGTTTGGATTGCCCAGTCATTTCCCCATCAACATAGGTCTTCAACGTTGCCAACCCATCTTCCTCACGGGATATCACCACCACCAGTACCACCGCGGCATCCACGGTATATCCTTCTAACGGCTGCTCCACGGCTGCGCCACAAGTTTTGTCCACAAATTGAATCCAACCACAACCTCGGAACGTGGGGTCATGCCCGGGGTTGGCGTCAAACAATCCGGGATTCGTCAATCCGCTGCCTGCAAATACAAAAGTGACTTCGCGCAGAGGCTGACCCAACTCATGCACTTTGGGAAAATTCAAATACTCTCCCACTTGGAAATCCACGGGATCACCCTCTGACCGATCCGGCGGGGTGAAGCTTACGGCAGCAGTGGACAGGCCCGTCTCAGACGAATCGACCAAGACGGGCCCCACATTTCCATCGGTGGTAAGAGGGTCACCAACCACCCCTTGCCAAGAGGTGACATGCTCGCCGGCCTGCATGGTTTTCAGCAGATCATCAGCCACGTAATAGCCGAACAGGGAGTCCTTGATCGGAAAGTCCCCGGCAAGAGCTGAGGCACCAAGAGCAGTGCAGATTGTTACAACTATAAGACAGGGGGCAATGGAGGGGCGTTTCATGGGGATTTTTTTGAACTATATCGGCTTAAATTTAAAAGAATGCCCTGCTCAGGTCATTATTGCGAGAGAAACACATTGCCTTCGCAATGACGCGGCTTCTCTCCGGATGAAAATGGTCTTTAGCGTGCCGCAACGTTGCCCCTTGTTGAGCCATGAAGCCGGATCGTGCAGGCCGCCAGCACAACTAAACCATTTGGGTCAGTTGCAGCATGTTTTTTCCGCAGGACTGAGAAAAAGTAAAATACGCCAAGAAAAGCGGGCTTGGAATTTGAGGGAGCAGTTTATCATGTGATGGATCGGGGGGATCGGCTGGAG
>JBDNGG010000092.1:0-4140 GCA_041689405.1 Terrimicrobiaceae bacterium
ATGGCGGCGGAGCTTCGCCGCTCGTCACCGCCACGCTGGCTGCGGCAATGACGTGCTGGGTGACATTTTTACCAGGCTTCTTGTTCATCTTTGCAGGTGCTCCGTATATCGAACGGACCCGCGGAAATTTGCGTTTGAATAACGTGCTGTCAGCGGTCACTGCTGCCGTGGTTGGCGTGGTGTTGAATCTGGCAGTCTGGTTCGCGTGGCAAGTGATTTCACCCGCTCCGGGGCAGTGGGATTTTGTCTCACTCGTTTTCGCAGGGCTCTTTTTCCTTGTCCTGCAGCGGTGGAAGTGGGACGTGCTTTGGGTGGTCGGTGCCGGGGCAGTCCTCGGGTTAGCCGGTTGGGCTTACAGATTGATCTAGCATCCGGACTGGAATCCCGGCGGCATCGAGGTGACGTTTTGCCTGGGCGATGGTGAATTCGCCGAAGTGAAAAATACTCGCAGCAAGCACTGCGTCTGCGCGACCTTGCGACAAAACATCTACCATGTGATCCAACGTGCCCGCGCCGCCGCTGGCAATCACAGGAATCTCAATGGCGGCACTCACCGCTGTGGTTAGTGCAATGTCATAACCGTCTTTTGTTCCGTCCGCATCCATGCTGGTGAGTAAAATTTCGCCAGCTCCGAGTCGGGCAACTTCGCGTGCCCACGCGACGGCATTCAAGTCGGTCGCCCGGCGTCCCCCGTGGGTGTAAACCGTCCACCCGCCGTCGTAATTGCGTTTTGCGTCGATGGCAACAACGATGCATTGGGAGCCAAACTGATTGGCTGACTCAGCGACTAACCGGGGCGTTTGAACGGCGGACGTATTCATGCTGACCTTGTCAGCACCTGCCAGCAACATCGTGCGGACGTCTTCGATGGTCCGGATGCCACCACCCACAGTAAGTGGCATGAAACATTGTTCGGCGGTCCGCTGCACGACATCGAGCATCGTATTTCGTCCGTCGCTGGACGCCGTGATATCAAGAAATACCAACTCGTCAGCCCCCTGCAAATCATACGCCTTCGCACATTCCACCGGGTCCCCTGCGTCGCGGAGGTTCAGGAATTTCGTGCCCTTCACGACACGACCATCGGTTACGTCAAGACAGGGAATGACTCGTTTCGAAAGCATGATTCCTGAAAATGGCGGCATCAGGCTGCCGAAATCGAGTCTAAAGTGATTGCTATGGAACGCGGGTGCCTTACTCTGCGGCTTCAGAATTTTAAAATGGGAGTGCGAAACTTGATATCACCCGTAGCTCGTGTTGTCGCGATGCTGTTTTTCGGTGCCCTCATGGTATTCTTGGGGGCCGGATGCCAATTCGCTGGCACTCTGGGACCAGGGCGGTTCAACACGGTGGTGATTGATGCGGGTCATGGGGCGCATGACAGCGGTGCACGGGCAGTCCGTGGGACCAGCGAGAAAGTTGTTGCTTTGGATACAGCCAAACGCGTGGCTGCAATTCTGCGACGGCGCGGCTTCTGGGTTATAGAAACGCGCACGACCGATGTTTTTATTCCATTGGGTCGACGGGTGGCGATCTCGAAAGGGACCCGAAATTCTGTTTTCGTGAGCATTCATTACAATTGGGCCCGGCGCTCGGCAGCCCGTGGTGTGGAGACCTTTTATTACTCGCCGCAGTCGCAGGTTCTGGCACAAAAAGTGCAGCGGGAACTCAGTCTGTCCTATGACACGCCAAATCGCGGCGTGAAGCGTCGCGGTTTCTATGTGCTGCGTAAAAACTCCCGTCCTGCAATTCTTGTGGAGTGCGGGTTTTTATCCAATCCTTTTGACAATGCTATTGCGCAAAACGCATCGAAACGGCAGCGCATTGCTGAGGCAATCGCGCGGGGGATTATTGCTGCCCGCGAGTAGATTCGGATGGCACGGTGGCGCTCGCTAGAAGCGACGCCATGTCGCTTGGAAGCGGAGCTGCCCAGGCAAATTGTTCTCCTCGGAACGTGATTTTCAGTTCTGACGAATGCAATGCGTGTCGCGACAAGACGAGCGACTTTTCCATCGCAGGAGACCATCCGCCTTCGATAAATCGCAAATACCATTGCTCGTCGGGGCCATAGATCTTGTCGCCGATTACCGGAAACCCTACGTAGCTCAGATGCACCCGGATCTGGTGCGTGCGGCCAGTGATCGGAGTTGCATGGACAACGGCAATCTTTCCGATACCCGGATGCGTGTACCGTTGGCTGACGACAAAATGGGTGAGGGCGTCAGCACCGGACGGATGCACACCGCGTTTCAGGTAAATCGCGGACGGGCTGATTTCACCGGCACGCAGCAGAGGTGCGTTGACCGAAAATCTATTGCTCTCGGGCCAGCCTATTACCATGGCAGTGTATTGTTTGCTGATGTTATGGCGCGCCATCGAGATCCCGCACTCCCGCGCTGCCGCTGCGGATTTTGCGATCAGAGTCAACCCGCTCGTCTCGCGATCCAGACGGTTGATGATCGATACTTGGCCGCCGTTGGCTAGCTCATAAGCGAGAAGTTCGCATAGGAAATCCCGCAGAGTGGCCGGCCCGCCGGGTTTAGTGGGATGCACCAGTAGTCCTGCCGGTTTATCCACCACGAGGAGGTCCGGCGTTTCCGCGATGATGGGAATGTTGACTAGTGGCGGCTGCATCGTGATGGTGGGGGGAGTATGGTGAAAATGAATCACGTGACGCGATGTTATTCCAGCGGTGGCGTGCGCGCTTTAGACGATGTATCTTTGGAAATTAAGGACCTCGATTTTGTGAGCATCACAGGGCCGAGTGGCTGCGGGAAAAGTACGATGCTTAATCTTTTGGGCGGGCTTGATCAGCCGGATACAGGCGAAATTATCGTAGATGGTATTTCGCTCCACAATGCCGCGGAGGCCACGCTCACGCAATATCGGCGACACCATTTGGGAATCGTATTCCAGTTTTTCAATCTGATGCCGGCAATGACAGTGATCGAGAATGTGGAACTTCCATTGCTCCTGCAGGGGGTTGCGGCGCGCGAAATGCATGCACGGGCGGCTGCAATGCTTGATTTGGTCGGCCTCACCCCGCGCAAAACACATTTTCCGCATCAATTGAGTGGCGGTGAAATGCAGCGTGCATCCATCGCACGGGCATTGGTGCATTCGCCCGCATTGCTGCTGGCCGATGAACCCACTGGAAATCTGGACTCGTCCAATGCGGAGCGGGTGCTGGAGGTGCTGTCAAAGATCGCTTCCCAAAAAATGACGACGATGATAATCGTAACGCACAGTGAGCACGTGGCTGGGATGGCATCTTCCCGGATTCGCATGTTTGACGGGAAAGTTATCCATGCCTGATTTATCCAAGCCCGATTGTCATAGTGAGGTCCTATCGAAGTTTCGGCTTTTTGCCGGATTCAAGGACGAGGAACTCGATACGCTGCTGAGTTTGTGCGATTTTGAGTCCTATTCCGCAGGTGAAAGCATCGTATCGGAGGGCGACATAGGGCTCTGCATGTATGTGATTCTGTGCGGCAATGTCCAGGTGACTGTGCGCTCCCCGGCTAACGAGCCTATCCCCTTGGCCGACCTTGAGTGCGGAGACTTTTTCGGAGAGGTTGCGCTTGTTGATGATGGTCCGCGGTCTGCAACGGTGGTCGCTACCGGAGAAACGCAGGTATTGCGGATCACCCGTGTGGTGCTTGGTGTGATGGCTGGCGTTCAGCCTGCTGGCGCGATCCATTTATTGGCCGCTATCGGCCGTTCGTTGGTTAACCGCCTCCGGGTTGGTAATCAGAAATATCTCGACCTAATTCTCCTGGGGCACAAAGAATCCTCCCCTTCCGAATAATTTCGGCGCATTCTTCAGCAGTAATAATTTTAAGGCATTTCGTGGACAAACAACGCACTCTCGCATCTTCAACCAGTCTCACTGGAACGTCACTACACACGGGCGAACTTGTCACCCTGACGCTACATGCCGCTCCGGTGGACCATGGGATTAAATTTCGCCGGGTGGATCTTCCCGATGAACCCATCGTCGAGGCGCGCGTTAAAAATGTCAAAATGGTGGAGCGATCCACCACACTTGTCGAGGGTAGCGCCAAAATCCATACGGTTGAACATGTCGTATCGGCACTAATCGGCTTGGGTGTGGACAATGCGGTGGTGGAAATGAATGCC
>JBDNGG010000093.1:0-11264 GCA_041689405.1 Terrimicrobiaceae bacterium
CAGGCCTTGCTTATTGACATGACGCGGAACCAAGCGAAAGATCTGCGGTTCGCTCGCCAGTAGCTAGGGTTTTCCTGATAGCGGCTTTCTCAAATCGGAGCTCACAACTTTACGCACTTTATGGAGCAAAGTTCATTTTTTTCGGCTAAGACAACACTTTTCGGATAAACCGGAGTTTTTACCATGAGAAGGCATGGGGGGAATTGTCGGGAACGGTTCTATCGGGATGACTATCCACCTCGAGCACTCGGGTGTGTTCCGCAAGTTACAAAAAAAGTTATGGAGAAAGCTCCGGGCTACCATCACATGCTAAACTCCAGCAAACCTCCGGGCTGCGATTCTATCTGTGTAACTGTGCAAAGGGTATTATAAATCGTGAGCCACTCCCGGGATAGGCACGATCACTTCCGAGTTAGGAAGCTTCCTTCCAAGCTCACCGCGAAACCACTCGATGGCCGGCTGGTCTCCGTGAACAAGCACGATTTTTTTCGGAGCTAATCGCACTGCGTATTCGAGGAGTCGCTCCCGGGAGGAATGGGCGCTAAAATTGAATTCTTCCACCTGACACCTCAGCTTCACTGGCGGGAGATCTTGATGCAGGATGATGTCATCGCCTGGTTTCGACCGGCGAAGACGGCCCGCAGGGGATTCGGGGTCTGAATATCCCACGAAAAACAGCGATTGCTTGGGATCCGGAAGGATTTTCCGAGCCCAGATGTTTGAAAGCGTGTTTTCGGTCATCATCCCGCTGGAGATTGCAAAAATTGCACCACTTTTTGCCGGTATCGTTTCCACATCGCGCCCAGAGAGGACGTAGGGAGCCACCTCGTGTAACAAATGGAGGTCATTATGCGTGCGATCTTCACACCCGGCGAAGTGGTCGTATGCCGTGGTGACTTTGGTGCTCAAGCCACCAATATAAATCGGTGTCTCAGGGAGTTGACCGCTCTGAGTCATGCCCCATAGCAATGCCAGGATTTCTTGTGATTTCCCAAGGGCAAACACGGGTATGGTGACACTGCCACCACGTTCAAACGCAGCAAGAATTGCCGCAGCGAACCGTTCCTCTTCCGCTCCACGGGTAAAATCCGGGCGTTGTGGGCTGTCCCCCCGCGTGGTTTCAATCACCAAAATGTCCACGTCGCTTTCCGGAAATTTTGCCGGGGCCATGAGCGTTTGTCGGTCAAAGTTCACATCGCCGGTGTAAAAGAGCGTTTTACCTTCAGGAGACCGGAGGAGTACACCGACGGAGCCCAAAATGTGTCCTGCATGAAAAAACTCCAACGTCGGCTCGCTGCCATCGCCCACGCCACGCTCCCCGGAGACCGTGTAAGGTTGTCCTACGGGCGTCGGCATCCACATCAATTTCGAGAAATCGATCCCGCGATGTGTGAAGAGTGGATAGTCGGTGATTCCTTCAGCTTCGCGCTGACGGGCCATCACGTTGGAGGAATTGTGCAGCATGATCTCACCGATCCGGCTGGTCGCTTCGGTGATAAAAACCCGGGCTTTCTGTTCCCGCCGCGTTAAAATGGGAAGGGATCCTATATGATCCTGATGGGCGTGCGTGATGATAATCGCATCCACCGATCCCTCGGGAACCTTGGCGTAGTCTGGCGTGGCGGCCATGCCACGTTCCACCGGATGGAGGCCACAGTCGAGAATGATGGATTTTCCGCCCGTACGGATGACATAGGAATTTGCGCCGATTTCTGTGCTGCGTGTGAGGCTGGTGAACTGCATTGTCGATGCACTATAGGCGACTACACACGAACGGGGAACGTAAAATCTTCGGTTGAGTTCGTCGAATTTGATCGTGATGTTTTTCATTGCACCCGTGGCTGCTGTTTTAGATATCTTCCCGACTCGTTTCTGCCACCTTTCTGAGCGTCTCAAGTTGGGTCGCCAAGGGGAACGGGGTCATGCGGTCACCCACTACGGGTTCTATCGGCAAGCGCGCGCACGGCCTTGGTTCATCTTGAACTCGAAACTGGGTGGTCGGCAGGGGTTGCACGCGACATTTTTGCAGTTCCCGCATCCGCGCGCGGGTGAAGAGATGAAATTCTCCTCACCGATCCTGCCAGATCGCCCCGCCAGCGGAGCGTGGCCTCAGGCTTTTTTTCGCCAGGCAATCCGCCATCCGCTCACAACGACAGCGAGGAGTCCAAGGCCGATAAGGAGGACATAAAAAGGTTTGAACGTGGGGCCAAGCCAAGCCCCCTCGTGCAGCATCATGAGGAAATTCTGGGTTTGATCGCTGATGCCGAACCACGTCTCGCCCGCTTTGTAGGCCATCCCCGTAGTAGCCGAGATCAGGAGCGGAAGACATAGCGTGAGAGCGAAGATCCGGTGAAACTTTCGGATTCGCGAACGGCCCGGTTTAAACCCGATGCGGTTGACAAGGCCGGTGACGATGAGGGCGATCAGCCCAAGTCCGATGACGAGGACGTAAAAAACGCTACCGACTTCTCCTAGCCATTCGCCTGAGTGAATATCGAGAACCTGCCATCCGGTTTCCTTGGGCATTCCGAACCAAGTCCGGCCGAAACGATAAATCAGCCCAGTGAGAGCCGTGAATGCGAGAAGAATACCCAGCCATGGAGCAAAATTGCGGTGAAAGGTCCGAAAGGAAATTTTTGCGCTCAAGCGGTCGAAGGTGCCCCCGGCGGAAACGATTTGTCAATATGTCGCGATGGACTCTCATCTTTCAACTAAGGGACTCGAACTAAGAACAGAGCAATCGATCCGATCAAAGCCGGATTCGCTCTGGCGGCGGTGGCGATTTGGCCGGCCCTTGAGTTCGTGCCCGAGTACCCGGAGCAACCCTTAGCCCGGATAAATCACAGGGCGGGAAACCATCGTCGGAGCCGCGGAACAAACACAAACATTCCATCAGCCAGCGCAGGCCCTCTGTTCTTAGCCAAACGGACGTTACATTGCCATGCAGGCTCGGCGACACACGTGACTGCATCGACATGCGGGACCACAACCACCTCGTGACGCTGCACCTGATCCTCCCGGCGGCGGGCGTGCTCGGCGCGGGTCGCATCGATCCTCTCGTCGATCTTG
This sequence comes from Terrimicrobiaceae bacterium, assembly GCA_041689405.1. Classification (GTDB taxonomy): domain Bacteria; phylum Verrucomicrobiota; class Verrucomicrobiia; order Chthoniobacterales; family JAATET01; genus JBDNGG01. The sequence continues at coordinate 3,070 of JBDNGG010000093.1, forward strand.
GTGTGTACTGACTTCGCTGCACCTGTCGGTCGGGCGCGCGATTTCAACTCGGCAATCTGTCGGGTGAAATACAGATCAATTCTCCGTAGTTCTTTTTCGAGATATTTCTGCTGCCGTCCGAGGACCGGTCCTATGTCATCGCGGATTCCTTCCAACAACTGCCGAAGCGTTTTATTTTGCTCATCAGGGCTGCACTCAGGCCATAGAATTTCCTCACCACCTACTGCCTTTTGCGGAGCGAGCATGAGTAGGTTTTCTTCGAGATTGTGGTCCCGCCATGCTCCCGGCCATGCGCAGGCGATACGATGTAGCGCCCAGTGCTGCTCGATGGATTGGATCTCTAGCCGCACGACGAAGACCATGGAAAAATGACGTGTTGCGACGATGGGAGAAAACTCCGGGTTGCCGCGATCTCCAAACGTGTGATCCCATGTCTTCCTCAGCACCTGCGCGGACGGTTTTTCTTTTCCACTTGGTGCATCACACACGATGCGAAATGCGGATGGAGTTTCGCTCCAGAGCGTCTCCGCGAGTTGAAATGTGAGCGGACAACCGGGGAAAATATCTGTTTCTGCGGACTTGGCGGATTCTGTGTCCACCGCTAGAAATCGCAACTCGCGGTGAACGACGTCGTCATTGGGATTCCATGCCTTGGCGGCAGGGCCCTCCACGACGACTTCCAATTTGTCGTACCAAGTGCGTTCACACACTCCCCCGACGGATTGCAAACCCTCTGAAAAGAAGTCGATTAATAACTCCGAGTGCGGCTGTAATTTATCAAATTTCATGATATTCGAAATCGCCGGTTATCCTGTTTCGTAGTCTTCACCGAAAAGCGTTTCGTCAAGCTCTCGGATTTCGTTGTAGTTCGTGCGTGCGGCCTCAAGATCTCCAGCGAGTTTTAAGAATGCGGATTCGACATCGCCGTCTTCGGCCCCCTGCCAGCACCGGAAAATCTCCTCCCCGAGGTCGTCGCTGGCGAAACGCTCGCCGAGGATCAGCCCGGTTTCACCCACCACGAGTTCGAAGAGATTGAGCTTCTCCTGCAGGAGGTCGAGTAACCGTGCTTGCAAGGTACCTGCCGTCACCAAGTTGTAAATTTCTACGGGGTGTTTCTGCCCGATCCGATGCAGACGGCCAATACGCTGCTCGATTTCCATCGGGTTCCAGGGAAGGTCAAAATTCACCAAGCGGTGGCAGAACTGCAAATTGCGTCCCTCCGTCCCGCTGCGTGAAAGAAGTAACACGCCACCTTCACTACGGAACTTTTCGGTAATCGGCTGACGCTCGGTAGCTGGCGTGCCGCCGTGAATGGTCCACGTGCGCACGCCACGCGCCTGCAATGCATCCGCAACAGCAGCTTGGGTGGCAAGAAACTGGGTGAATAAAACCAGCCCGCCGGCATCTTTAGCGAGTTGCGGCAGCGGCTCTAATTTCCGCAGAAACAGCCGTTCGAATACCTTCGCAGCCTCGTCGTCCTTTGCGGGCTTCCAGTCCCTCGTAGCCGCAGACCATGCAGCATGGCTGCTCCCCGCCGCTTGGAGAATGACTCGCCCCCGCATGGATGCCTGCCCGCCGGCCAAGGTGCTGAGCGACTTGCGAAGCTGGTCCTCCCAGCGGGTGATCGTTTCGACATCATCGGCAGGAGGGTCAAACAGGATCGTCTCTGCCCGCCGTGGCGGGAGGTCGATGCCAGCGTTGGCGCGGGTGTTTCGGATCATTACCTGATTCAGCAACCGTCGTAGTTCCTCTGGCTCGCGCGGCTGCCGCGGACGCTCACGATCAATGAATCGCCGCGCAAATTCCTTCGGAGCGGGAAGCTGACCGGGCTGCAATAGCGTGACGAGGTGGTACAAGTCCTCAAGCGAGTTTTGCACTGGCGTCGCGGTAAGGAGTAGAAGAAATTGCCGGGGCAATTCGTTTACCGCCTGCCAGGATTTTGAATTTTGGTTCCGCAGATGATGTGCTTCATCAACAATGAGCATGTCCCAAGACTGAGCGGCGGCGAGCGCGCGATTACGATCTTGTTTGAAAGTATGCAGGGAAGCGACGATCGCGTGATGCGCCCAAAAACCAGTTGCATCGTTGCGCCATCCATCTTCGTTCGTAGTGCGGACCTGAATCCCGAATTTCGATTCCAATTCCTCCTGCCACTGGTCCACCAGCGACGGCATCGTGAGGATCAGAAATCGCCGCACCATCCCGCGCGTGAGGTATTCTTTTAAAACGAGCCCCGCCTCGACTGTTTTTCCAAGACCCACCTCGTCGGACAACAGTGCTCGACCGCGCATAACTCCAATGACACGGAGGGCTGAGCGCACTTGAAAATCCAGTTGCTGGATTTTGCACTGCGGCAGGCAAAGGAGATCGTCACTCTGATTGGAAACCCAGAAAAGTGAAGCGCGCTCGAGCAGTTGGAGCGGCGACCAGTCGTGAAGGTCAATGAATTTTGCACGACCATTTGGCCCCGAGGAATGCATGGGCTCCGCGTAGTGCAGCGGGACCGGCGGTGCTTCCGTGATTTGCCGTTTAAGTTCGATTTCACGTCGTCTCATGGCTGCGAATTCCGCATCCATTTCGATTTTCGCAATCCGTGCCTTCTCTTTGCGCTGCTCAATTGCGAGCCTGCGAGCTACCGCCTCTGCACGAGCTTGTCGCTCCTCGTTAGTAAGCGGCATCTGAAACGGCCTCGCTGCGCTGGTCGGGATCCGGGATGTCTGCGTCCGAACGGGAGCATCAGCGTTTACGGCCAGCTTCTTCAATTGGGTTCCCATTTTCCTGATCTCCATACACATCAGGCGATAGCCAAACACGCAGGGAAGCGGCCCATCGACTCTCGGTGGCTCCGATGGGTAGTCTGGACGAAATATCGTTTTGAGCGAAATGTCCAAATTTGACAAAGGATAAATTCCAAAAAACTTTTTGACCTGAGACGAGATTGACACCCCGTGGAGCGCTGTTTTCTTCGTTGATATCTCTATCGCCCCCCGCGAAACGGAATACTTCACGCTGGGATGCTCATAATTGACGGTCAGGCATTCGCAGAGCCGACCGTCCGCATCTCTCCATTCGCCCCGGATCTCCGAGTTCACGTAGTCTAAGCAAATCTCTATGCGATGGCTGCCAGACAGGTCCAGTTCGTCCGATCCGGTTCTGGCGGTAGATTTTGGTGACTTGGGTTTCGCGGAGCGCATGATTTAATGTGGGCCCAAACTAGACTGAGCCGTTTGAAAGCGAAATCAAATCCTCGCGAAGTTGCTCATCAAATTCTTGCGTAGTGACCAGATTTTTGGAACACCATCTTTGCCGAAGGGGTTTTCAACGAGGAACCAGACGCAACTCCCGAGGTGATTTCAAACGATGCATTTCCCATAGCGCACTGATAAGGTCTATGATCTATCTTTTTACCCAACTAATTTATCACCATGTCCCAGTCTGATCTCGACGTCCGGTACGTCGCTAATCTTGCACGAATCGACCTTTCCGACGAGGAAGTCATCAAGTTCCAAGACCAGTTATCCCATGTGCTCGCCTATGTGGAACAGCTTAAATCTATTGATGTGACAGGTGTGGACGCAGCAGCCCACGCGCATCCGGTGTACAACGTCTTCCGTGAGGATGAGCCGCTGCCGAGCCTTGAAAAATCAGCTGTTCTTGCAAATGCTCCGCATGCCGCCAATGGACTCATCATGGTGACGAAAGTCGTCGAGTAATCTTTTTCACATGGAAATTTTTGAACTTTCTGTAACTGAACTCGTCGACGCGTATCGCAGCGGGACTCTCACCCCTGTGGATGCCGTTGAGGCATTAGAAGCGCGCATCGCCAGTGTCGATCCGACGATTCAGGCCTATCTGACGCGCGATTTTGATGCGGCTCGCGCGGCGGCTCAGAACGCGGACATTTCGCTTCCGCTCGGGGGCGTGCCCATCGGTATCAAGGATGTGATCAATGTTCTGGGCGAGCAGTGCACCAGTGGATCGAAGATCCTGGAGTCCTACCGCGCTCCCTACGACGCAACCGTGATTTCCAAACTCCGGGCGGCAGGTGCAATTCCTTTCGGGCGCTTGAACATGGATGAATTTGCCATGGGATCGTCCACGGAGAACTCCGCTTATCAGGCCACTCGGAACCCCTGGGACGTTTCCCGCATTCCGGGTGGATCCAGTGGTGGCTCGGCGGCGGCGGTGGCTGCGCGAGAGGCATTTGCCACGCTGGGATCGGATACCGGTGGATCCATCCGCCAACCGGCAGCGCTCTGCGGCTGCGTCGGACTTAAACCCAGTTACGGTAGGGTGTCGCGGTATGGCTTGGTGGCTTACGCATCGTCGCTGGACCAGATCGGTCCATTTACGAAAACCACCCGGGACGCGGCGCTCATCCTCAATGCGATTGCTGGAAAAGATCCGCGCGATTCGACCTCGCTCGACCAGCCGGTGGATGACGCGACAGCACTCCTCGGTCGCGACCTCAAAGGCTTGAAATTGGGGATCCCCAAAGAATATTTTGTGGATGGTATGGACCCGCAGGTTCGGGGTGCGGTGGAAGCGGCCATTCGTCAATGCGAATCGCTAGGAGCCGAACTCGTGGAAATCTCACTGCCTCACACCGAGTGCGCCGTGGGAGTTTATTACATTGTTGCCACTGCTGAAGCCTCGGCGAATCTTGCGAGGTTCGATGGCGTGCGCTACGGACACCGTGCCGCTGATCCGAGCAATCTTCTGGATCACTACCGACGATCCCGTGAGGAGGGATTTGGGAGCGAGGTGAAGCGACGCATTATCCTCGGAACCTATGTTCTTTCGAGTGGATACTACGACGCATACTACCTCCATGCGCAGAAAGTGCGGACGCTCATGCGCAGAGACTTCACCGATGCCTTTGAAAAGGTCGATGCGATTATTTGCCCGACGTCTCCCGATCTCGCGTTCCGTCTAGGCGAGCGAACGGATGATCCATTGAAAATGTATCTAGCCGACATTTTCACTATCGCTGCAAATCTTGCGGGTATCTGCGGCATCAGCGTTCCGTGTGGATTTGGTGAAGCGAAATCTGATGACGGCAGCACATCGCGGCTTCCGGTGGGGTTGCAATTTCTAGGCAAGTCCTTCGACGAGCCCCGGTTGTTGCAAATCGCACATGCTTACGAGCAATCGACGCCATGGCACAGGGAATTTCCTGTGCTAGGCGGCTCTGGTGCTTGATCCTCGCGTCCCTGGCGACTTTTCCTGAGATGAATCTCCGACGGTTTGCGCATTTGTTGCACCTCGCGCCAGCCGGAATCCTCGGTGCTTTTTGGGTGCTAGCGCCGACGGTTTTTGGCGCGGCGCTCATTTGGTATCTCGGCGATGTGGCGGGCTGGCTTAAAGCGCAGCCTGTTGCCGGATGGGCGATGTACATTACGATTTTTGCCGTCATGAGCGGTGTCGGGTGTTTTCCGACGACGGCACAAACCGTGGTGGGAGCATGGGTCTTTGGTTTTGGTTGGGGGCTGGCTGGTGCCTTGACGGGCGTTGTGGGCGGGGCGGCGATTGGTTTTGGGATTGCTCGCTTTGTTTCCGCCAGCAAGGTCGAAGAATTTATTGATCGCTTCCCGAAGGCCCGGTTGTTGCGGCAGGCGCTCTTGTCCCGCGGGGCGCCGCGGACGACGTTTGTGGTCGCGGTGTTTCGGATGCCTCCACACTTCCCCTTTGCGTTGTCGAACCTCTTGCTCAGTGCGTCCGGCGTGCCATTACGGTCATTTCTCGCGGGCACTCTGCTCGGAATGACTCCCCGGTTAGGCGTGATCGCGTTCGTTGCCGCTGCCGCCGCTGCCGGCGGATCGAGAGATATTCAGGATTTTATCCGCAATGGTCCCGGGCTGTGGGTCGCAATTGCCGGGGTCGCGACGTTGGCGATTGCGCTGGCAATTCTCGGTGAAATCGGACGACGCGCGCTCGCGAGTGCCACCACACCGGATGGGATGGCCTGATTGTGCAACGCTAATTAGGCTCGGGGAGCGCTTTTTGACGGGAGTTTTTTCGCGCTGATTTTGCACCCACAACCGGCATCGCATCCCGCCTTACCGGATCGATTTTTTTTTCGATGGCGGAGGACGAAAAAACCGATGGCTCCTGCAATCGATAGGCCAGCGAGGGATTGATCGATGAAGGCAATCATTGAAACCCCAGCAGGTGGCCGCCTTGGTAAACGATGAATGCTCCCGCGTAGGCAAGCGTCGTCATGTATGCGATTTGGAAAAGCGGCCAACGCCACGAATTCGTTTCCCGGCGCACGATGGCAACGGTGCTGATGCATTGCATCGCAAGAACGTAAAATACCATCAATCCGACACAAACGAGCGGTGTGAAAACGGGCAATCCATCGGAGGTCACTTGATTGCGAATCGTTTCAATTAACGACTGTGACGTCTCATCAACATCCTGCAAATTGTAAACGATGCCCGTGGTTCCCACAAATACCTCACGGGCCGCAAACGATGCGATGAGGCCGATCCCGATTGCGCGCGAGATCCGCCAGGGCCGAAAATCCCGAATCAATCCACTCCATCGGGTAAGATGCCACTGTGAAAATGGAAAAGAAGACAATTGCCATCATGCCCACAAAGGCCGCCCAGCATCACATCCCGTGCCAGATTCTTGGTTCGTAAAGTCGAGTGAATTCTCGTGCGGGGCGGGGCTAGGGTAGAGCGGATTTGCCCTCGATCAAAATCCGAACAGCCAAGCAAGAAGGCGCACGGTGACAAGTGCCACAAACAGAGAAACGCCGATCCCGATTGCAACAACGCTGCTGATCAGCGCAACGACGAATACCCAATCGGCGCGGGTTGATGTCCGTGCAGTGCCTGCATGTTTTTGGAGCAGGGCGTAATTTTTACGATTCGACTTAAACCATACGGAAAATAGATCGCCGATGCCCGGAGCGGCGCCCAAGAGCGAGTTGATAAGGATGTTTAGTGCCATCCGGACGATGACTATCCGCGGGACCCCCGCGCGCAGGCTTTGGAGGAGAATTACGGAGGAAAACACGGCAGTTGATCCATCCCCCAAGCCGGGAACCAGGCCGACGATGGGGTCCAAGCCGACGCGGAAATTGGTGCCGGGCACCCGGATGAGATCATCCAAAATCCATGCTATTAGCCGCGAAAGGTCAGTTTTCGAGTCGCCCGTGTGTGCGGGGAGGACATCGAATTCCAGTTCCTGCGCGGGCGTATTGCTGGATTTCTGATTCGAGCGCGGCGTTGATTTTTCCTGCATGGAATTATGATCCCAGCGATTGCAGGACTTCAGCGGCGGCGCGCCAGCCGGTTTCCATAGCGCCATGCACGGTGCCGCTTGCGCCAAACGTGTTGGTGGCTTCTCCAGCGAAAAATATCTTCCCTGCCAGCGGACGGGCGAGAGCCTCGCGGCTCGTCTCTGTCGTGTGGATCGTCGGATAACTATACAAACCCTGAATATACGGATCTGCGCCCCAGTCCGCGATAAGCCCGCGCTCAAACGAACGCGACGCAATGCGGGCGCCGAAAAGCTCATCCAATTCCTCCAGCGCGAATCGCACCGGGTCTACGCTCATGCTATCGAGCGCTTCTGCTCGCGCTCCGCCAACGAATGCAGTGAGGACATGCGACGTCTCGGACTTTCCTTTGCAGGCAGTCCAATACTGCGGAAGGAATCCGTCGGTATGAATGAAATACGTCCGCTCGTCCCAGAACCGATGTTTGAATTTGAGGATGATTTTCATGCCCGTATCCATCCCGATACTGTCCGCCCCGGCGACCTTCTCCGCAGGGAGTTGCGGAGAGAAATGAATGAGCCGTTCGCGCAGAATCGGCAGTGGCACCGTTACAATGACTGCTGATGCGGTGAGCTCGTCGGAATTTTGAAGGCGGACTTTCGGAGTGCCACTCCACTCGATAGCTGCCACCGGGGAATTGAGGCGGACTCTGCCCTCGAGCCGTGCAATCATCGGATCAAACAAGCTCAGATAGCGCACGCGCAGCGTGTAATTCGTCTCGCGGGCCTCCCATCCCTTTTTGTAAGTCGCAAACCCTCGCATTGCGAGGCGATCCAGCGTGGTTCCATGCTCGACGCCAAGCCGGGAGTCCAAATAATGCCACGCCCGTTTAGGAAAATGGGACCGGATCATGAACTCCTCGACGTTCCAATTTTCTCCGCGGTAATCACCCAGTTCTTCGATG
>JBDNGG010000094.1:0-4911 GCA_041689405.1 Terrimicrobiaceae bacterium
AAGCTACTGCATCCGGTCGGCGACAAGCCGCTCCAGTTCCGAGTTCATCGCTGGAGTCTCACACAGCGCCTCTTCTCTGCGGCGATGGGCAGTCTCGATGAGGGCTGCCAACGTTACGCCAAGGCAAAACACCAACTGCGAGAACCTCGTGAAAACCAGACTGAAAATCGCCATGATCCCGGTAGCCCGCGTCGACTAGCGAGACCACGTTTGAAATGGGGAAAATCATTTTTCTGAGGAAGAGACTATCGCTATGAGGATTTGGACGCGAGAGACATTCGGCTGCGCGTAATTGCTTGCGGGTCCGGCTGGCCATTGCATAAATACCGGGCTCAAGTCCATCCTCACGAAATCATGTCCCAACTTCCAACCATCATATATACCAAAACCGATGAAGCCCCGGCCTTGGCGACTTATTCCTTTCTGCCAATCGTCCAGGCGTTCACGAAGCATTCCGGGATTGCAGTTGAGACCCGGGACATTTCGCTGGCCGCACGCATACTGGCAAATTTCCCGGAATCATTAACCGACGAGCAAAAGGTGGGCGATGCCCTTGCAGAACTCGGTGCGCTCACACTCCAACCGGATGCCAACATTATTAAGCTTCCGAATATCAGCGCTTCGATTCCGCAATTGGTGGCTGCTATTACCGAACTTCAAGAAAGGGGTTATCAAATCCCGGATTATCCCGCCGATCCAACATCCGACGTCGAAAATGAAGCGCGATCCCGATACGATAAAATCAAAGGTAGCGCCGTAAATCCTGTCCTCAGGGAGGGAAACTCCGATCGCCGCGCTCCCAAGGCTGTGAAGGAATACGCCCGCAAGAAGCCACATTCCATGGGCAAATGGTCCCCCGATTCCAAGACCCGGGTCGGCACCATGGAACACGATGATTTTTTCTCGAATGAAAAATCAGTTACGGTGATTGAACCCACGTCTGTTAGAATCGAATTCCGTCCTGGCGGCGGCCCGGTCGAAATCTTGAAAGGAACAACCGCGCTCAAAGCGGGTGAGATTCTGGATGCAACAGTGATGCGCAAAGCAGCGCTGGTTGCATTTCTCGAAGATCAGATCGCCGAGGCGAAGGCGGGAGGGGTGCTCTTTTCTTTGCATCTCAAAGCAACGATGATGAAGGTCTCCGACCCGATCATTTTCGGTCACGGCGTCCGCGTCTTTTTCAAAGACCTCATATCTAAACACGCCACCACGATCAAAGAACTCAACGTGGATTTTAAGAACGGATTCGGCGATTTGCTTACCAAAATCCAGTCCCTGCCTGCGGATAAAAGAGCGGAAATCGAAAACGACATCCAAGCTGCTTATGCGAATGGTCCGGCCGTCGCGATGGTGAACTCGGACAAGGGAATCACGAATCTTGATGTTCCCAGCGATGTCATCGTTGATGCGTCGATGCCTGCCATGATCCGAACATCCGGACGGATGTGGAATGCCAGCGGCAAGGAGCAGGACACACTCGCAGTGATTCCGGATAGCAGCTATGCCGGGGTCTATCAGACGACGATTGATTTTTGTAAAGCGCACGGAGCCCTTGATCCGCGCACCATGGGGTCAGTTCCCAACGTCGGACTTATGGCACAGGCAGCGGAGGAATACGGGTCTCACAATAAGACATTTGAAGTTGCTGAAAGTGGAGTCATCCGCGTGGTCAATGACGCAGGCGATGTGCTCCTCGAGCATGCCGTCGAAGCCGGTGACATCTGGCGCGCCTGCCAGACCAAAGACGCGCCTGTCCGCGACTGGGTAAAGCTCGCAGTAAACCGCGCACGTGCCACGGGCATACCCACAGTTTTCTGGCTGGACGAGAAGCGTGCACATGACGCACAGATCATCGCCAAGGTGAATACCTATCTGAAAGATCATGATACCGAGGGTCTCGATATCCGGATCCTGCCTCCCGCAGAGGCATGCAAATTCAGCCTTGAGCGAATCAAGGACGGACAAGACACGATCTCCGTAACCGGAAATGTACTGCGTGATTACCTCACCGATCTTTTTCCGATTCTGGAACTAGGGACCAGTGCAAAGATGTTATCCATCGTTCCACTCATGAATGGCGGCGGGCTATTCGAGACTGGCGCTGGCGGGTCGGCACCGAAGCACGTGCAGCAGTTTACCGCAGAGAACTACCTGCGTTGGGATTCGCTCGGTGAGTTCTTGGCGCTTGCCGTGTCGTTGGAACACCTGAGCCAGACATCTGGAAATTCCAAAGCAAAAGTGCTTGCCGATACGCTCGATGAGGCGACCGGAAAATTCTTGGAAAATGACAAGTCGCCATCGCGTAAAGTTGGCGGCATCGACAACCGTGGCAGCCATTTTTATCTCGCGCTGTATTGGGCACAGGCACTTGCCGCACAGACAAACGACGCAGAGTTGCAGGCGATTTTTATCCCAATTGCCGAAGCCCTCTGCAAAAACGAAGGCAAGATCGTCCAAGAATTACTCGCCGTTCAAGGCAAGCCTGTCGAAATCGGTGGCTATTACCAGCCCGATGATGACCTAGCATCGATGGCACTCCGCCCCAGCGCGACGTTCAACGGTATCCTCATGAAAATTTAGGGCTCATTGGCACATCGGGTTCGGGCCAACAATCAGCATTTTGCCGATCGCCTCAGAACCACGCTTACGCAAAAGTCGACAAAACTTTATTTTGGTTCTTCGCTATTTCCAGTGGGGTTACGACTCCGTCAGCCCGGAGGGCTTGCGGAAACTAGCCGGTGGTGCCAACCCTGAGCTTTCTACACAACTTTTTGGGCATAATATTGAAGGACGATTAACGCAAAGGGAGGGGGAAACAACAGGGCGGTTTGAGAACTCGCTGCCCGACTCGCTTGCGGGTGGACAACGAGCGCGCCGGGCATAAGCTGGATTTTGCGCTGTTTGCCGCCGCGTTGACTGCCGACGAGGCGAACCCTTTTTCTTTCTACCATGAAGAGCATGAAGGACATGAAGCGGGAGATGGCTGAGGAAGATTTTTTCTAAATCTTCATGCTCTTCATGGTTTTAATTCTTTTCTCCTCGGTCCAGAGTGTCCGCGTCCGCGCGGATCGCCGAAGAATACGTGCCCCGTCACGGCCAGCAGGCGGCAACTACCGAAACTCGTGGTGGGGCATATTCTCTCCCAATGCAAACCGGCGACGGCTTCGGCGCAGATGAGATGCGCTTGAATCATGATAAAATGCAGGATAAGGGTTGATCTGTAGAAAGCTCAGGGTTTGCACCACCGGCTCATCTCCTAATGGACCCTCCGGGTCTTAGCTGAACATGCTCACCCACCGAAAACAGCGAAGAAGTTTTTTTTTGACTTTGCAGCCACTCAGACCTATTGGGTCTGGCGTATTACTAAAGTCTTCGTATGAAAAATCTGCCCTTCCAAGTTCTTGCTCTCACACTCTGCCTCGCGCTCTCCCCAGCGGCCTTCGCGAATGGTGCGCTCACAGTCGCAAATCTCAATGACTCCGGCGAAGGTTCGCTACGGGATGCCATCCAGCAGGCAAACGCCTATGACGGACAGAACGGAAAGAAAATTATTTTCTCCGTGGCTGGAACGATTACCTTAAGTTCGGCACTTCCAGAACTCTCGAAACGAGTCAGCATTGACGGTTCATCTGCACCAGGTTTCTCGGGAAGTCCTGTCGTTGCAGTCGACTTCAATGGACGCTCGGGTCTCAAATTCGCAGCAGGCGCAAACTATTCACGGATCACCGCACTTTCGCTGGTGGGCGCCAGCGGTGCAGGACTCACGCTTGTGGCATCGCGCGTCACCGTGCAGGCAAATTACATCGGCATCCTCCCAAATGGCAGTAAGGATCCGAATTTCGGTGATGGAATTCTTGTGGTAGCGCCGTCCATAGCAAATCTAATCGGAAACTTTAATCCGGTATCAGGAATCGACTACTACGACACTTCAAACGCTGGTGCGTTCACGATCCAGCCGGTGAGTGCATGGCAGGGAATACGAAACTACGGAGCGAATGTGGGCCAATACCTGATTTGTGGTAGTTCTGATGCCAATGGACTTCTCTACGTCGGTCCCTTGGCAGGAGGCGGCACGAGCTATGGTGTGGTTTATCCTGGACCGGACACTATTGCCACCAGCGTCTATGGACCGGACAACGGTGAGGGCTCGATTATACGGCTCGTTGGCAGCTACCGTGCCAGTGGAACCGACGCATATAACTACGGATTTCTCTGGGAGGGAACCACGGCTCAGTTGCCATCCGGCGGACAGTTTCGCACCATTGATTATCCGGGTGCAACCTACCAATACACCCACAGCACGATGGGAAAACTAGCCGTGGGTAACGCGGACGGCCCCGCAGGAAATCTGCCCCTCGGCCCCAGCATCGCCTACATATACGATATCGTAAACAGTGTGTTCGTTGACACGATTAAATTCCCGGGGTCCAAGAGCAACACGGCATACGGAATCTGGAAAAATAGTGAAATCAGCTACACCATCTGCGGCGGATACAGCCCCTTGGTAACCAACAATCTGATCACCCCGGGGATTCCACTGGAGCAGGGGAAAGCATATCTCGTGGATTACAACCCAACCACCAAGGTGTTTTCCAATTGGACTTCGTTCGATTACCCAAACGGCCCGGTGGGAGTAGACTTCATCAGCCATTTCGAGGGAATCAGCAGTCAAGAACCTGGAGTATACACGCTCAATGCGGACTCCGTCCAAGCAGGCACGACGAATCCCGCTCAGGGTTCTTGGATTAGGGTGGTCCGCAATGCGGACACAACGTTCAGCCAGACCGCCTGGATTGATTTGAACTACCCCGGCGTCGCTGAAGGCATCACGAGTTCGAATTCAGTTTACGGCAATCAGGTCGTTGGCTTGGTGATTGATGCCGCTCCATTTTCATATCAGGCATCGATCAA
>JBDNGG010000095.1:0-4867 GCA_041689405.1 Terrimicrobiaceae bacterium
AAACCAATCGCCGTCCTCATCGCTCTCCACTTCGGACGCAGGCTCCGAATCGTCAAGATCGGCAGGTGTCATTTCAGAAGCCGGAGCCAATTCGACATCTTCCGCAGAATGGGAAATCGCGGATAGTCCGAGGCAAATGACGAGCCAGCCACCAATCAATCCCGCACTCCAGAAGCGGCGTGCACGCGACGAAACATTCCGAAACAACAAGACGCCCAAACCCAGCAGGCCATACGCGAAAAGAATGTCCCCCCACCACATCAGGAGCATGTGGACGAATCCGAACACCATCAGGATAAGCATCCTCTTACGGATCAGACGTCCGGCATTTTCTCCGGCTGCCTCGGCGCGTCGTTCCTGCATCGCGATCCCAAAGCCAAGCAAAAATGCCAACATTGCCACACACTTGCCGGAAATGAAAAACTCGACGAGAAATTGAGCCCAGAAATCCACTCCTTCGTTTTCCGAGGCTGAGTAGAAAAGAGATTTATAGTAATCCAGGGATGCAAACGCGTGGAGATTCACAAACGCGAGACCGAGGATTGCAAACCCACGCGCCGCGTCGATCCGGGCTGAGCGTTCGCACGGCGATATCGGCTCGGATTTCGGGACTGGCGGTGTCGCGGACATCCGCAACACGAAGAATACGGATTGAACGTCTGTCAATCCAGATCTGGATATCTACAAAATCGCCGAGCGTTTAAGCGAACGCCACACCCACGCACGCCATGGGAAGACGTCGCACACTAGATCATTCGTCGCGGGGCTTAGGGGTGATGAGGCGAGCGCCGCGAGAGTAGGTGATGTAAGCGAATGCCCATTGGAAAAAAACGAAGAGTCGGTTGCGAAAGCCGACAAGAAAGAAGAGATGAATGAAGGCCCAGGCGAGCCATGCCATGATCCCGGAGAGTTTGATGAAGCCGAGGTCGCCAATACCGCGATGGCGACCGATCGTGGCGAGGCTGCCTTTATCGAAATACCAGAAATCGGTGGGTTCTTTCCCATCGAGCTGGCGACAGATGTTTCGAGCGGCGTGTTCGCCGGCCTGCATGGCCGCCGGCGCAACACCAGGGACAGGATTTCCATTTTTATCCTTGATGGCAATAATGTCGCCGATGGCTTGGACTTCGGGATGTCCGGGAATGGTGAGGTCCTGGTGGACCTTGGCGCGGCCTTGTTTGTCGGTTTCGACGGGAATTTTTTTTGCCAGACCGGAGGCTTCGTTGCCAGCGGCCCAAATGACGGTGTCGCAGGAGATCGGACCGCTCTTCAGCGTGACGATCCCGGCTTCGATGTTCTGAACCGGGTCGGCGAGCCTGACCTCAACGCCGAGAGATTCAAGTTGCTTGACGGCTTTAGCCGAGAGGTCCTCGGGGTAAGTGGAAAGGATGCGCGGGCTGGCCTCGACGAGGATAACGCGGGTGTGCTTGGGGTCAATGTGGCGGAAATCGTCGGTGAGCGTGTGCTGGGCGAGCTCGCTGATGGCACCGGCCATTTCGACGCCGGTCGGACCACCGCCGACGACCACGAATGTCATGTGGGCGAGGCGGCGGTCGGGGTCCTTGATTTTCTCGGCTTCCTCAAAGGCGGTGAGGACGCGGCGGCGAATCTCAAGGGCGTCGTCGAGGCTTTTAAGTCCGGGGGCGAGGGCTTCCCATTCGGGGTGGCTAAAATAAGAATGTCGGGCACCTGTGGCCAAAATGAGATAGTCATAAGTGAGGTTGCCCTGAGGACTGGTGAGTTCACGCTTCTCGACGTCGATCCCGATGATTTCGGCCATTTCGCAAATGACGTTGCGCTGGCCGCGGAGAATGGATCGGATAGGCTTGGCAATGTCAGCAGGGGAGAGTCCTGCGGTGGCCACCTGATAGAGCAGAGGCTGGAAAAGATGGTGATTTGTGCGGTCGATCAGGATGATCTGGACAGGCGCATCCTTGAGCGCGCGGGCGGCGGAGAGCCCTCCAAAGCCTCCGCCAATGATCGCGACCACGGGCAGGTTGGGATTTTTCGGGTCTGACGACAAGGTGGTGGATGGCTGGTTCACGATATTTTAAAGTTTTTGATAAAGTTGCGGAATGGCAAACGGGATTCCCGCTTGGTGAGTAAACACCTTTAACAGACACACAGACCACCAGCAAACCACCCACCCTCTGTGAAACTTTACGCCGGAGCGGTAAGTGTGAGAAAATAGCGCAGCAACTGTCTCAGGGGGCAAAGGGGCCGTGGACTTTTTGATCTGTTTATTTTTGAGTCCGACGAAATAAAGGTGCCGCCGATGGCAGGGGGCTCGAGCTCGTTCCTTTGCCAGGAAGGGAACGGCGGAACTCTCGCGTGGTCTGGCCGGTCATCTGCGAGAACCGCCGGGAGAAATGGAATTCGTCACAAAAGCCAAGTCGGCCAGCGATTTCCTTATTCGTGAGACCCTGCTCGTACATCCACCGGCGTGCGAGGTCCATGCCAATCCGATGCCGGAACGCGGCGGGGGAGAGGCCCGTGATCGTCCGGAACTTTTTGCGGAATGATTCGTAGGAGAGCCCGAGCGCGAACGCCAGTGACTCAAGAGAAATGTCGGGCTCGGCCTCCATCCGCGCCACTGCCGCCTCCACCCAAGATGGCCAGGAGGAGTGGCCGGAATCCTGTCGGCTGGCGCGCTGGCGGGCGATGGCCTCGGCAAGAAACGTTTGGAGCAGACAAACCGCGCGGAGTGTTCCATTCGGCCGCCCGACACCCTTCGCAGAGATAATTTGCCGCAGCGCTTCAGCCGTCGGCTGGACAGCAGAAAGCCGCAGCACCGGCCGCTCGGGCGAGAGCAATCCGGACTGCCGCCACAGGTCAAAGACCGCGCCTTCAAAAACAAGGTAGATCTCGTCCCAAACTTCCCCCGGCCCGGGACCATACGCGTGAGCCAGCTCGGGAAAAACGATCAGCAGATCACCTGCTTTGCAGAGCCGCGACTCATGGATGCCGATCTGATAGCACCCGGATCCACGAGTCAGATACACCAGAGCGTAACTACCCAAAACACGCATTTTAGAAACTGAAATTCCCGTGCTGAGCCGAAGCGTACCAGCCATGGTAATCCTTCCCAAGGTGCTGTGGAGGCTAATTACCCTCTGAAGCTTTCCGGATGGTTGGGTTGGCATGATCCCAAATCATCCATGCTTTTTCCCACAACGTCCATTCCTATCCGTGCCGAGCATGCTATCAATTATCAGATGACCATAACGCCTTCCTCCTTCATTCCCCGCTCTCAAGGTTTCGAACTCGATGCCCGTCCAGAATCGTTCGGCGATCTGCAATGTTCCTCCTCCCTCCTTGGTGATGGAGAAGGGTTGCGTCGGCAAATGGAAGAAAATGGGTATTTGTTCATCCGCGGATTCTTTCTCAGGGATGATGTTCTGTCGGTTCGGCGCACGGTGATGACAAGAATGGCCGATGCAGGGCTGCTGGAGCCGGGTTCGGACGTCATGGACGGCATCCTTTCCAAAGGCACGAAGATGGGTTTTTCGCCCGAACTCGGGCAGAACAATCCGGGACTCGACGCGCTCCTGTTCAGCGGACGGATCATGGACTTTTATCGTCTGCTTTTCGGGGAGGAAATTTTACATTTTAACTTCACGTGGTTCCGCACAATCAGCCCCGGCTTTGGCACACGTCCGCATTGTGACGTGGTTTACATGGGACGCGGCACGCGCAAGCGCCTTTACACCGCCTGGGTGCCGATAGGCGATGTGCCGCTCAACGTCGGAGGATTGATGTTGCTCGAAGGTTCCCACCGACAGGGCGATCGCATCGAAGCCTACCTCAACCGGGATGTGGATACCTATTGCACAAACGGAAGGCATGCCGCGGAGATCGAATCCGGAAAAAAATCTTGGGAGTGGGACGGGGCGCTATCCACGAACCCATTTTCTCTTCGTGAGAAACTTGGCGGGCGCTGGTTGACGACCAAATTCCGTGCTGGCGACCTGCTGAGCTTCCCGATGAATATGGTTCACGCCAGTCTGGACAATCCTTCGGACCGCGTGCGGATCTCGTCCGACACACGCTATCAGCCGGTTTCCGAACCTGCGGACGATCGATGGGTGGGAGAAAACCCCATCGGCCACTCTCTGGCAGGAAAGCACGGACGGATTTGCTAGCGAAATCGAAACTCATAGGCTGCTTGGCTCACCGACAAATGGCCATCCTACAAATGTTTATCCGCTTGCGATCACCCGCAGACGCTGATAAATAGATTCCTTAATCGGAAGGACCAGAGGAAGTGATCTGGTAACTTGAAGGTGACATTGCTCGAGTGGCGAAATTGGCAGACGCGCCAGATTTAGGATCTGGTTCCGCAAGGAGTGTGGGTTCAAGTCCCTCCTCGAGCACTTACTCATCTAACCGACGGGTCGTCGTTCCATTTCTTCTTATGGTCTCGTTTGCCCGCTAAGATGTATCTTGGCAAAACATTGAAGATTTTAGCTCCTTTCCATTCACGCAATTTCCGCCTGTATTTTGGCGGTCAGTGGGTCTCGCTGGTTGGATCGTGGATGACTAATACGGCAACGGTGTGGGTGGTGTATGAACTGACACGCTCGCCGATGTGGCTCGCTGTCGTGGGCCTTGCAACTCAGCTTCCATCGATTGTGCTGGGACCCTTTGCAGGTGTGCTGATTGACCGTGTTGACCGGCTCCGACTGTTGATGGCCACCCAATGCCTGGCGATGGTTCACGCTTCGTTGCTTGCCGTTTTTATGCTGAGTGGAGTGCTGAACGTCTGGATGATTCTTGGTCTGGCATTGTTCCAAGGAGTCATCGCATCGGTGGACATGCCCACCCGGCAATCAATGGCGGTGCTGCTGGCAGAAAGGCGGGAGGATTT